>NZ_LOVS01000163.1:0-523 GCF_001523835.1 Burkholderia sp. ABCPW 14
TGCGCCCCGAGATCAGGGTGATCGGCGTGCAGACCGACGATTCGTGCGCGATGAAGCGCTCGCTCGCGGCAGGCGAGCGCGTCGCGCTGCCCGAGGTCGGCCTCTTCTCCGACGGCACCGCCGTGAAGCTCGTCGGCGAGGAGACGTTCCGGCTCTGCAACGCGTATCTCGACGACGTCGTGACGGTCGACACCGATGCGCTCTGCGCGGCGATCAAGGACGTGTTTCAGGACACGCGCAGCGTGCTCGAGCCGGCCGGCTCGCTCGCGGTCGCGGGCGCGAAGCTGTATGCGGAGCGCGAAGGCATCGAGGGCGAGACGCTCGTCGCGATCACGTCCGGCGCGAACATGAACTTCGACCGGATGCGCTTCGTCGCCGAGCGCGCGGAGGTGGGCGAAGCGCGCGAGGCGGTATTCGCGGTGACGATCCCCGAGGAGCGCGGCAGCTTCAGGCGCTTCTGCTCGCTCGTCGGCGAGCGCAACGTGACCGAGTTCAACTACCGGATCGCCGACGCGCAATCGGC
>NZ_LOVS01000164.1:0-1075 GCF_001523835.1 Burkholderia sp. ABCPW 14
AGGCCAGCGTAGGCCGCCAGATGAGCAGCCGAAGCGAAGGCTTTATGGGCGACTTCGGTCAGGAGTCTGGCGGCGGTCCTGACGCCGACTCCCGGCATGCTGGTCAGGACCGGCCAAAGAGGGTGAGCAAGCACCAGCCGCTCAACTTCGGCGGCGATTTCGTCACGCTGCGTGCGCAAGGCGGCGAGTTGCTGGGCTAAACGGGGCATGACGATGGTGGCGGCTTGCGTGCCGGGTACGGTCACGGCCTGTTCGCTCAGTGCCTGAACGATCTCGGCCGCCAAGCCTTTGCCCATGCGAGGGGCAAGCTTGGTCAGGCGATTGGCGAGCGTCTTCTCGCTGGTGCTGGCAAGCGCGGCGGGCGACGGATAGCGCTCGAGTAGATCGAGCACCGCTGGATGGTCAAGGCGTGGGCCGAGAACACGCTCAAGCGCCGGGTGGATCTGGGTGAGCAGGCCGCGAATGCGGTTGCTGGTTTGAGTGACCTGAGCGGCGAGATCATCGTCGAAGCCGCACAGCATGGTGAGCTCGGCGAGTTGCTCGTCGGCCAATCGAAGCGAGCGCAGCGTGTGCGGCATCGAGCGAGCAGCTTCGGCAATGATCGCGGCATCTCGGGCATCTGTCTTGGCTTCACCTGCATGCAGATCGGCGATGCGGCGCATGGCCAGTCCCGGCAGATAGGCGACGAGTATGCCTTCAGCGCGGGCGACGGCCACTGGAAGCGCTCCGATGGTGGACGGTTGGTCGACGACGAATAGAAGTCGGCCGTGCGTCTTGAGTTCGGCGATGAGGGCGCGCAGCTTTGCCTCGTCGTTGGGCAGCGCCTTGTTGTACAGGCGCTTGCCGTTCCGATCGAGTGCAACGGCGTGATGCTGGCCTTTACCGACATCGACGCCGACGAAGACATCGACGGCATCACGTTGTTGTGTGTCTTGCATCGCAGTTTGTGCAGAGTGAACGGGTTGGTTTGCAACAACGGTGGCAAGTCTCGGCATCCACGTTACGGACGGCGTCGGGATATCCCGGCCAAACCCCTATCAGCGATCACCAGCCACCCACCAGGCCCGGTGACAAC
>NZ_LOVS01000165.1:0-24232 GCF_001523835.1 Burkholderia sp. ABCPW 14
CCAGCCAAGCACGATGAGCGCCGGTACGGTGCCGATCAGCACGGCCTTGTCGTAGTAGTCCATGTGCGCGTGGTATTGCGCGAGCGCGAAGCCCGCGCCGGCCACGAGCGCCAGCGCGAACAGCCAGGCCCGCGCGCCAACGCGCAGGAAGCGGAGGCGCTTGTCGAACAACATCGATACGATCGCGGCGATGGCATGGGATCGACGCGCGGCGTCTGCACCCGGGACTGCGGCATCGAGAGAGGTGGGAGTTGGCTTCATCGTCTTCATCGCAACGAAAAACAGGTCATGGGACAGCGAGAAAAAAAACGCACCGCCGGGGGACGGTGCGCCAAACCGCCAGCGACACCGCCGCGGCGACGCGCAAGAGCGTCAATCCGGGCGATGGCACAGGCAACCATGAAATCAATGTCGGCCGGCTGCTGGCGGACCCCCATGCATCAATCCATATCCGGTGATCGCGGCGATCGCGCGAGCATGAGCTGTCAGTCGCCGCCGCAAGCACCGCCACGTCGAGGCAGACCTTGTCATTGCTCGGCCGGCGGCGGGTTGGCCGCCGCCTCGGTGTCCGGCGGAAATGCTTCCACGAAAGCGGCGACGGCACGCATTTCCCGCTCGTTCATGTTCGCGCAGACTGCCTTCATCACGTCGCCCCGCGGCCTCTCAGTGGTGTGCTGAAAAATCCGCAGTTGCTTCATGACGTAGTCCGCATGCTGGCCCGCGAGACGAGGAAACTGATTCTTCCCCTCGCCGTGCTGGCCGTGACATGCAATGCATGCCGAGACGCCTTTGTTCGGCAGCCCGGACGCGAAAATCGTCCTCCCTTCGTTGACGAGCGCGAGATCGTCGGCCTTGCCCAAGACCGGTTGCTGATTCGAGAAGTAGGCGGCCAATTCGTCGATCTGGCCGTCGCTCAAGTGGGTAAAGCCCCACATGAATCGCTTCGCGTTCGGATCGGACCGCGCATGGGTCTTGAAATCCTTCAACTGATCGACGAGGTATTCCCGTTGCTGCCCCGCGAGCTTCGGGAAGGCGGGTGACACGGACACGCCCGTCGCGCCATGGCAGTTCGAGCAAACCTGCAAAGCGATGGTCTTGCCGGCGACCGCCGGATTGTCGACGGCACGGGATCGCTCCAGGTCCTGACAGGCCGCCCCGGCAACCAGCATCCCAATGCCGATGAATTGCGCCAACTTGCTCATGTCGTGCACCTCCTGACCACTACCCTCGCCGCGCGCCGGACGGGAACGGACCACTCGCCATGTCACCAGGAAGCGGCCCATAGATAGATAAACAGCGTGTCGTTGTCTCTCGCGTTGCGCCCATTGCCGTCATAGTTGGTCTTCGCGCCGAGGAATTTGGTGAAATGCGTGTACTGGATGCCGATTCGAACGTTTTGTATCGGTATCCAGAAGATCTCCGGCATCACCCCTTGCGTGTTCGGCGAGAAATTCGCGCTGCCCGGATAAGCAACGCTGTCGCGCGTGCCCGTCGTATTGAAGAACGAAAGACTGACGCCGTACTTGGCCTGATAGACGTACGAAGCCTTGAGTCGCAGTGAATCGAGATTCGCCGACGTGCTGTCGCCCAGAACGAAATTATTCGGATCGCGAATGTTCTCGCGGATATAGCGCGCCTGAGCAGTGACCGTGTGCGGCTCCAGCAGGTACTGGTACTGCGCGTCCACGCCAAGGTCGCGATAGCGCGTCACGCCTTGCCCGAAGATCGGAAACGCGTTCGCGTCGTTCGGATAGATGTTCGCGTTCAGCCCGAACGCGCCGAGCATCACGCTATGCGGCCCCCAGTCGCGGGTCAGCGCGATGCGTGCGTACGGGTTGTAGCCGCGCAGATAGATCTGCGCGTGGGCCGTATCCCCAGGCTTGTTGCCCTTGCTCAGAAACGACCAGATGCCGTCGGCCGTGCTGTACGCGGTCAGTTCGGCGTAAAACGTCTTGTTCCAGTAGAGGTAGCCGCCGATGCCCGCGACCTGTTGCGCCAGTCCCCCTTCGATGATCGGCAGGTTCTGGATGCGGGCGACCGGGCTGATCGTCGACGAAATATACGGGTAGCTCCACGCCGGCGCGGTGTTCCAGACGTCCTGCACGGTCGGATTGTTGTGCAGCGTCAGCCCGAGGATCAGATCGTTCGCGTTGGTCATGATCCGGTCGACGAAACGGAAGTCGGTATTGTCCGATCCCCAGTGGCCGACCCACCGGTTTTCGCCGTTCTGGTGGTCGTAGTTCGTATAGGTGAACTGCGCGAATCCACCGATCTTGTCGGTGATCTTTCCGGCGAGAAAAACGCTGGCCGCGTCGAATATCGGCAGGCCGTTCTTGGGATTGATCGGATTCCCGCTGGAGTCGAGGTTGTACCTTGTCTTGCTCAGATCGGCGGTGGCCATCGCGGCGAGCGGAATCGTGCGCTCGCCGAGCGTGTAGCCACTCAGCTTGAACATGCGGCCATAAGGCGTCAGTTCGGGAAACTGGCCGCCTGCGTGACACGCGACGCAGCTTTGTCCGGTTTGGCGAGCAAAGATGGGCAGCGCATGCGCGGCGGGAATCTGGAGCAGACACAGCGCCGTCAGCGCAATGGCCACGCCGCGGCCCAGCAATCGACGAAATGTGGCCAGACTGACGAGCACCGTTGTCATGGCTGTTTCTCCCTGCGTCGCGTTCCGCCTGCCGCACCGCCGGCGGTTCACACTGAAGTTCGCATTCCTGGGTCGCACCGGATGGCGGCGAGCGAGGCGGTACAGACGCCTCCCGGCAACGGCGCTAACGCCTCGATGGGATTTGAATGCGTCTTTCCACGCTTGTATTGTGCAAACGCGCACTGACCTCAGCCATGGGTCAACGTCCTATTCTCGCGGTAGGGGGAACGCGCGCGGCCAGGGCTCAGGGCACGGTCCAGCCGCCGTCGGCCACGAGCCTCGCTCGATCCGGTTCGGCGTATCGGACGATGTAGCCGCCTTTCGAAGCGAAGCGCTGCCCCGGCGCGAGCGTCAGGCGCGGATAGTAGCCCGTCAGGATCCGGCGTTCGAGCATGTCCTGAATGCGTTCGACCAGATATTCGCGGACAAACGTATCGACCATGTGGCCGAGCGTCTCCGCCAGCAGTCCGCACGCAAGATACGTGTCCGCCTGCACCTGGTCTGCGACGATCGGGATGTGGCGGATCGTGAACCAGCCGAACGCATAGTCGACGCGGACGCGCCGCCCTTCCGGCAGGTCGAACGGATACGCAAGACGCGTGACGCCGCGCCAGCCCGCCGGCAACGGCGCACGGTCGAGACCGCCCATCAGCCCTGACATGAACACCCCCGCTGAAGCCGGCGGCGACCTGCCCAGCGCGGCGACGTCGGGCGGACGCAGCCACAGCACGACCACGTCGGCACGCGAGACGCCGTCGAGCGCACGCGCGACGTGGACACCCGGCGCAAGCGCGCGATTCGACACCGCGATGCCGTGGCCCTTCAGGGCGGCGGCGAGCGCGGCGGCGCCCCGCTCGCCGTTGTCGCCCGCGCGATAGACTTGCCGGACCGCGTGGATCGTCGGCGCCGGCCCGCCGCCGGCTTCATCGAGAATTCGCTTCGCGATCAATTCCGCTTCGAGCAGCACGCCCTTCGAGAAATACACGGAATAGAAATCGCGATCGGTTTCGACCGGCACTTCGACGTTGGGAAAGAGACACGGCACAGCCTGCGCTTCGCAGAAGTCGTGGACCGGCGTCCAGTCCTTGCCGCCGATTCCGGACAGCACGGCCAGCACCGGCTGCCGCGCCAGATACTGCGTCAGTTGCTCGCGCCATGTTGACGGAGAACCGGTCAGCTCCCATACATGCAGTTCCCAGCGGCGGTTGACCATGAACATCATCTTGCGCGACGAGCGCAACGGCGGCGTCGCACCGAGCGGAAACGCGTTCTTGTCGGCGAAGTAATGCTCGAGCACGTCGAGCATCGCGCGTCGCTTCACCGGGTCCGCATCCGGCGTCACGATCGTCGCGAAATGCAGCACGGTGTCCTCGACGCCCGGCGGCTTGCGGTGATCGAGGCGTTTCAGATAACCGATCAGCGCAGCCATGTCGGCGCCGCTCAGCGCATACCGCGGCATCAGATCGCTGAGCGGCCTGCCCTCGGAGTCGACGCCCTCGCGTATCGCCCTCGCGATCGTCGCGTCGGTGTACGGCTCGCGATTCGTGCGCACGCCCGGAACGTAGGGAATATCGAGATCGGCGTTGCTCTCTGCGCGCGGATGCGTCAGATAGCGGTTCGTGATCGGCGGAATGCTGCTGTTGCCTTCCTCTGCCCCGAGACCGCTGCGACGATGGCAATTCATGCAGGCCGCCGCGGCGCCATGCATGTGCACGGCGCCGTCGTGCACCGCTTCGAGCGGCTCGCCCGCCCCCGTCATTCCTTGCTGGAAGATCGCTTGCCCCGTGTCTGCGTTCGCGGTGGCCGGGGCCGGCGGACCGCAGTGCGCAAAGCTCGCCGGCGCGAGCAATACGACGGCCAAGGCCGCCCGGACGAACGCGCGCGAAGCGCGGCGCCGTACCGATTCGACGGCTCGCGGCCTGTCCCAGGCGCCGTCCATGGCTAGCGGGCCGCCTGCCCCGCAGCGGCAGCGCCTGGGGACGCGTCGACGTCGATGACCTTGTTGTGCCGGCCCGGCCGGCCCGGCTTGTCGAACATCACGTCTTCGAGCGGCGGATTCAGCGAGACCTTGTCGATCAGCAGCCGGTCGCGCCGGCCGGCGCTGGCGACGTTGCTTTCGATCGTCAGCGGTATCTGCAGCCCGTCGACGTTCCGGTAATTGCCGTAGGTCACCTCCACGGTGAGCGGCTGCCCGCGAGCGTCTCGCGCGACGCGATCCGACTTCACGTCCAGAAAGGTCTCCGCGTCGATCCACACATGACGGGTCATGCCGGACTGGAGCTTTACGCCTAGACGATACGCACTGCGCCCGGCCACCCGATCGACGCCATCCAGCGTGACGCCGACACCCTTTGCCTCATGGTCGATCAGCAGGCCGTCGATCACCTGCTCGTCCCGCGCGGATTGCAGTTCGTCCACCGTATAAGGCTGCGCCTCCGCGCCGCCGCCGAAGCCTCCCGGACTCAGCTTCCATCCCTGCCGGCCGTCGAACACGCGGACTGCTTTCCGGTTCATGAAATTGATCTCGAAGCGCGTCTTGTTCGGGCGTTTCAGCGCGATGACGAACGGCAGATCCTGCACCGGGGCGTTCGCGCTGTCCACGCGCCCGATCCACACCATCGTCTGGATCTTCCGCCAGGCGTCGAGACCGCCTTTCGCGGCGATGTTTCTTTCGACGATCTGGTCCGCGCTCAGGCTCGGCGCCGGTATCTGTTCGCTCGCGAACACCACCGCGGCGGCGCAACCGGCGAACATCCATAGTCCGATTCGTTTCATGGCCGTAGACCTCGCGAAACAGCTTCTCAGCGGCTCGACACCTTAGCCGCGGCCGGTTGTGGCTTTGCAAACAGCGCGTCGTCCGTCGGCTGATTCACCGCCACCTGCTCGATCGTCAGCTTGCGCGTCTCCTTGACGCCGGCGACGACCGTTTCCAGCGTATGCGGCACGACGAGCGCGCCCTCTTTCCGATAGTCGCGATAGAAGATCGCGACGTTATGCATCCTGCCGTCGAGCTTGCGCGGTTCGCCGTCGATCTTCAGTTCCAGAAAACTGGACGCGTCGATCCACACGCGGCGCGATACGTTGTCTTTCGTCGTCAGCTTCAGCACGTACGCGCGGTGCTTCTCGACGAACTCCGTGCCGAGCAGCGCGACGCTCGCGCCCTTGTTCGCGTAGTCGATCAGCGGACCGTCCAGCTCGGCCGACGACGCAGCCGACGCCAACTCCGCACGCGTATAGGGCTCGGCTTCGCTCCGCCCGAGAAACGGCCGGATCTTCCAGCCCTGCGCACCGTCATAGATCTGATAAGCGGTCTGGCCGTCGAAGCGAATCTCGAACCGGTTCTTGTGCGGCCGCTTCATCGTCATCACGAACGGCAACCGCGTGTTCTTCGTGCCGCCGACGTCGATTTGCCCTGACATCCTCATCGCGTTGACTGCCCGCCATGACTGCAGCCCGCCGCGCGCCGACACGTTGCGCTCGACGATCTGCGCCGCGCTCAAGTGCCCTGCACCCGCGGCTTGAGCCGCCCCCGCGGCGGACGCCGCGTACGCGGCCGCGCCGCACGCCAGAAGACCGGCCGCCGAAAGCGCCTTCGAAAGAAACCGGATCATGACTCCCCCTTTTTGCTTCAATGCGACCAATGTCCGCCGCGCGATCATTCGACCGTCAACCGATCGACGTGAAACGGACCCACGAATATGTCGACGCGCTCGCCGGGCTTGATCAATTCGCCCTTGTTCGAAAACACCATCCAATACGCCCGGCCGGCTTCCAGCGGACCGCTCTGGCGCAACTGGCCGATCTTGTCCATGACCGGGATCTCGAGCAGCGCGTGGCTCGTTTCCCCGTACAGATAAGCCGCGGCGCTCTTGTCGCCGAGCAGCCGCGCCGCGGCCGGGTCCGTCACGCGATAGCTGAAGCGGATCAGATTCCCCGACGCCGTGCGGCGCACATGCAGGTCGTCGACGCCCTTCATCAACTGGTAGTAGGTCTTCGCGTGGCGCGGCAGACTCACCGGCGAATACGGCGATTGCTTGAGCGTGGCCGACGCGCGCGCATCGCCCGCGACCGCTTGAACCAGGGTCGCGGCAACGCATGCGCCGGCCGCGACCCGCATGGCCCGCATGGCCCGCTCAGTCGATCGGCGCAGCCCGCTCATTGCATCGCTCCCGTCAACGGATGGAGTACGCGCAACGGCTGCGCCGGAATCAGCGGCGTGCCCGCCGCCGGGTTCGTGGGCAAGGGCGGCAATCCGCCGCCGCCCCCAGCGTTGCCGGCTACGGCGACGTTGCCTGGCGCCGCCGCTCCGGCCGCCAGCCCGAGCAACACACTCGACGGCCCGAACGGCTGGTTCCCCAACGCGAGCGGATCGATCTGCGTCCCGCCCAACAGGCTCGGCTGGATGAATTCGACTGCGCCGATGTCGAACCCGCCGCCCTGCGGTCTCCGTATGCCGAAGAAATCGTGATTCGGCGCACCGGCTGCCGTGCCGTTATTGATCGCCGCCGACGTCGACGTAATCGAATAATTGCCGAGCAGCGTGTTGTAGCCCGGGCTGCCTGACTTGAGCGCTTCGTTGAACAGCGACAACGGACCGTACGACATGTTGATCCAGTTGTTGCCTTCGTCCGGCGTCGCCGACGGCAGCAGGCTGAAGAGCGGGTTGGGCAACACCGCGTCCGCGATGCCCGGCGGCACCGTGATGCCGATTCCGCCGGCTTCCGGGGGCATGCGCGATCCGTTGCAATACTGCCTGACGACGCCCGGATTCGATCCGCGGTTGTTCGCATTCGGATAGTCTCCCGCGTCGGTCAGGATCGAGTACCGCGGACTCATCGTCAAACCCGACTGATGGTTGCCCGGCCCGGTGTCCCCGAACGCGCCGATGTCCCAGTAGACCGCCGCCGGGTCGCAATAACCCGTCGGGTGTCCGGCCTGGTTCAGCGACGGATTCAGCGCCACCGCGTTCTGCAGGCCCGCGATGTTCGGGTTCAGCCCGCCCACCGTGATGTAGAACGTGCGGTTCTGCCAGAATATGTCGTTTCGCAGCACCGGGTTCGAGAACGTCGTGCAGTTCGGCTGACCCGTCGGGCACGCCACATCCGGATCGGTGAACGCCGTGATGAAGTTCGCCGTGTGGCGCGCGCTCTCCAGACCGGCCGGCTGACGCGTCGACGTCGTGATCGGATTGCACGTCGTTTGCGCGCCGACCGTCGTGCAGTTCGGCGGCCCGACGTTGGCCTGCGTGGCGGCGTCGGTGTTGAAGAGCACGCCCGACGAAGCCGTCGCGTCGTTGGAGACGACCGTGTTGTTGATGAAGCTCACGCGCACGGCGTCCTGCAACGACACGCCGCCGCCGGACCATCCGGCGACGTTGTTCGCGATGATGTTGTTGATGACGCGAACCTGATACCACGCATTGCTGTCGCTCGGGCTGCGCTGCACTTCGGTGCCGTTGATGTTCTGCAGCCGCAGGCCGCCGCCCTTGCCGCTTTCCGCCGTATTGCCGACGATGAGGTTGCCGTCGATCACGAGCCCCGGACCGACGCCGTCCGAGAGTTGCGGCGCGCAATCGAGATCGATGACCTGGTTCTCGCAGAACGTGCCGTCGGGCGGCACGCCCTGGGCGATCACGCCTCCACCGTAGGTAGGCAGCGTCGGATTGTTGCTCTGGTTGAACAATATCCAGTTGTGCGAGATATCGCCGTTGTAGCTGAACCCGAAATGAGCGACCCCGCCGCCGTCGCCGCTGCTGATGTTGCCGCACACCCAGTTGTAGTTGAAGTGATAGTAGTCGGCGCCGGTGCAGAAGGTCACGCCGCCCGCCGACGACGGCGTCGTCGAGTTGATTTCGTCTCCGTACGAAGCGTTCGACGTCACCGCGTTGTGGTGCACGTTCACATACGAGTTGAAATTGAACGGCAACTGCGTCACGCCGTCCGCCGCGATGGTCGCGTCGGGCGTTTCGACCTGGCCGACGATGATGCCGCCCGTGAGCGTCCCGGCGTTGGCGAACACGCGGTTGTTCGACACCTCCATGTGGTGGTTCCAGCCGTGCAGGAAGATTCCGCCGCCGCCTTGCGAGCTGTTGGTGAAGGTCAAGCCGTCGATGCGCGACGGGTTGCACAGGAAGTTGCTCGAATACGTCGTGCAATCCGCATTGCTCTTCGTGAGCGGCGTGCAGATACCGTTCGCGATGCAGTTCTGATCGGGTTGCAGCACCCCGCCCACCCGCACGTCCTTCACGCCTTTGCCGAGCACCGTGATCGCGGCGCCTTCGTACGCGCCCATCAGCGTCGGCTCCATCAGCATTTCAGCCAGATTGCCGTTGAGGTTGGCGTCCCAGCCCGACGTCGGTTCGAACGGTATCCCGTCGACCTTGCGCTGCATCGCGACCGGACACGAGTACGTCCCCGTCGGATCGTACGGATTGCTCGCCGAGATCAGCCCGCCGTTCAGCGCGTCGCCGAACAGGCAGCCGACCTGCCGGCGCCACGGATCGAGCTTGCCCGACGGATGCGTATTCGCATTGACGGTCACGGACCCCGCGCCGACACCTTGCAGCCGAACCGGCTTCCACATGAGCAGCATTTCGTTGTAGACGCCCGGACCGACGATGATCATGTCGCCCGGAGTCGCGTTGTCGATCGCGGTCTGAATCGCGTTGCTCGTCGCGTTCTCGCCGTTCACGTAGGTCGGCGCCTTGCCGCCGACCGTCACGGTCACCGTGTCGATCGAGCGCTTGCCGTTGCCCGCCGTGATGACCAGTTCGCCGCAGAACGTCGGCGCGCTGACGCCGCGTTGCTGGATCGTGCAGCTGGAATCCGCCGCCAGCAGCCGCGGAACCTGGACCTGGATCTGCGCGTCGCTCCAGGACACCACCGGCGCAATCGCCCCGCCGATCGTCACCGAACCCGATCCCTGCTGCGGACCGAAGCCATAGTGACGCGTGATGAACTTCTGGTTGAACGGCGCCGTGGTCGCGCTCGGCCCTGTGTACGCGTTGTTCACCACCTGCTGGTCGCCCAGCGCCTTGATCGTCAGCGTTTTGCCGAACGCCGAGACCCACGGCCCCGCCCCGCCGCCACTCGCGTCGCCCGTCACGCTCGAAATCGCGGGCGTCGCATCCGGGTACGCGCAATCAACCTGGTCGTAACCTTCCGCGAACGCCGAGACCGGCACCACGGGCGTATCCATGTACTGCGTCTGCCCGGGCATGAACGGAATCTCGTAGCAGAACTGGCTGTACGCGGGATTGAACAGCGGATCGCGCATCGTATGGCCGGGATGCGCCGGATCGGGCATGTCCGGATCGTTCATGCAGGCGACCATCATCGTCGGCGCGTAGCCGGTCGGATTCGGCGGATTCACTTCCCAGGTCGAATACGTCAGCCCGTTAAAGATGCCCCACTGATCCGCATAGATGCGGGAGATTTCGTTGCCGGCGAAGTCCTTGATCGACACCGGCACGTTCGGCACCGCGAACTTCTCGCCGAACTGCGGCGAGTACGGATCGAACTCCGACGAGAAATCGTCCAGCATGAAGCCGGTGAAATGCGCGGCGACGTGCGTCGAGCTGAAAATCCAGAACTTCGCCAGCACGGCGCTTTGATCCGTGAGCGTTACTTCCTTGCGGTCGCACAGGTGCCTCGATGCGCCCGCGAACGGCGCGACCTCCTGCGAGCCCGGAAACAGACTGATGTAGTCGGGCACGATGCGCAGTTCGCCGACGCAGGGCCAGAATCGCTCGACGCTGCCCGTATCGCCTTCGCCATGCGGCGTCGAGCCGAGATTCGAAGTCGGATTCTGCGCGTTGTTCCGGTTATAGGCCGAATTCACGGCCGCTTGGTCGGGCAGGATGAAAATGGCGCCGATGCCGGCGAACTGCTGCGTGACGGGCGCGATGTAGTTGTCGCCGATCAGGATGTTCTTGTCCTCCTCCTTCACCAGTTCATAGCCAGGCGGCACGATCACTTCGACCACGTACGTGCCGGAGGGCAACATCCGGGTGCCGTCGCCCGACGGGTTCGCCACGCAGATCGTGCAGTTCGTCGCCGTCGGCTTGCCGGTGGTCGTGTCCCTGCCCGTCACGCTCGGGAATTGATACATCCCGTCGAACGGCGCCGGCTGCACCTGGTTGAACACATGCATGCCGTCATAGCACTTGAACTGCGCGTGCGCAGGCAGCGCGCGATGCTGCGGGTCGAGCCACTGGGTGGTGTCCTTCAGCGTGAAGAAGAACGGGTCGCTCGTCTCCTGCCCTGGGCAGTTCATGTTCGGGACGCCATCGGAGCGGAAGCCCTGCGCCCAGTCGTCCCAGCTCGCGGTCTGCGTCGTGTCCACGAGCGTCAGATTGGCGGTGCCGTCGGCCGCCGTGCCTTTCTGATACAGATTCACCGTGACGTTCGGCACGTCGGGCGTCCATTTCGTATGGATGAGCAACGTGGGATCGTCGAACGGCCGCGTCGATGCGTAGATGACTTCCCCCCTGATGCCGCCGTTTTCGTTCGGCGCGAATGGCGCCTTGCCGAACTCGATGAATGAACTCTGCCCCGAAAAGCCCTGCCAGCCCATCGTGGTCACCCACGGCGGATCGACGCGGCCGGTCGAGGGATTCGTGCCGGAACGATCGTTGCAGTCCGCGTCGTTGCAATACACCGCGCCCGGCACCCGCAGGTTCGTCGGCAAATGGGCCGTCGACGATTCCAGCGTGTTCGCGTAGTTCGCCGCGATGGTCGAGTTGCCGCCGCCCGGCGTGCCGTCCGGCGGGCCGCCCGCATCGTAGACGACGTGCACGCCCGTCTGCTTGAAGCGGGTCTGATCGGTATCGACGACGTACCAGTTGAAGAGCGGGAACACTTCGTTGAACGTCGCGTAGCCGTTTGCATCCGTGACGTTGAAATTCGAATAGCTGCCGTCCCGGAAACGGACGTTGGTCGAAAGGAGCGCGAGGCCCGGGCTGCTGGGCTGCGAGACGCCGCCGCCGTTCTGATCCAGGAAGCTTCGCGTATAGAGGTTCGTCTGCCACTGGAGCACCGAAATATCCCCGACGTCCTTCGTCTGGCCGCCCGCGAGCTGGACCGCCTTCGCCAGCCCGTCGACGATCTGGTCGTTCCATTGATCGAAGATCGTGATGCGATAGGTGCCGTCCGGCAGGCCGCCGATGTTGAAGATTCCGTCGGCGTCGCACTTGGTGAACGCGACATCCTCTCCGTCCGGATCGCCGACGCTCACGTAGCACTGCGTGAAGCTCAGCGGCTTGCGCGACCCGCTGCCATAGAGATTCTCGTTCGGCGGACGGCTGTAGTGCAGGTTCGTCACGCGGCCCTTGATTCCGTTGTTGCATGCCACGCCCGCGCACAGAAGCGGCAGCCGCGCATTGATGATCTTCGGATTCGCAAAGCCGATCGACACGTGGAAGCCCGCCGGGCCGAACTCCTGGAAGTACGCCGGCCCGCCGACCTTGATAAACGCGTCATGGCCTTTCTGTCCATCCAGCGTGTTCGTCTGCAGCCACTCCTCGCCCTTCGCGATCCTGTCGGCCGCCGGCGTCGCGACGATCCCGTACCGGCCCGGCATCAGGTTGGCGATGATGGCCTGGCCAACGAGCGGCGACAGCGTCTTGCCATCCGATTCGTACTTCGGGCACGTCGGGATCATGCCGACGAGGCCGTCGGTCGACGTCGAGATCGGGCACGCGTTGAGCTTCGTGATCGGATCGATCGTCCCCTGCAGCGAATTGGACAGCGGCATGTTGAACATGTCGTAGCTCATCTGCCCGGTCGGATCGCCGGTGCCGCCCGCATCGTCCCAAAGCTTGATTTCGAATCCGCCGAGCCCCGGCTCGCGCGCCGTGCCGAACCCATCGGTGCCGCCGCTGACATCCACTTCGCCGTTGAGCGGCGCATCGTCCTCGAAGACGAACACCGAGAGCTTAGCGGTCTGGAACGGCGTCTGTTGAAGCAGCACGCTCACGCTCGTCTGTCCGGGCGCAATCGGGGCGCCGCTCATGCTGTGGCCGCACTTGCCCGTGCCGGGCGCAAAATCCGCGCCGCTCGGGCCCGACGGGCAGTCCTTCGCGATGTCGAACTGACGCAGCGGCCCGGTCGGATTCGCCGGGTCGATCGGCTGCGCATTGCCGCCGCCGTTCGAGAACGTGTTGCCGGCATCGCCCGGCAGGATCGAGATGTAATAGCGCTTCGTCGGATCAAGCGCCACCTGCTTCGGATCGACCGGCGCCTGTTGCGCGGCGGACGTGCGGCACACACCGTTGCCGATGTCGCACACGGCGGGCAGGTGGGCGTTCGTGGCCGGGTCATACACCGTCTGCCCCGATTCACAGGCGACGACGCCGACGCAGCCGGCCGCCACCACCGGCATATAGCTCGTATGAAAATTCGCACCGAGGCTCGGCACCGGCAGCGGCGGACACGTAGCCGGGCGCGTCGCGCTGTTCGTCTGGCAGGCGGGATCGATCTGGAACGTGCGGTCCTCTTCGATGATCCAGCGGTAATCGTTCAGCACGTAGCCGGTCTTCGCGTCCGTGACCGCCACCGCGAGTCCGCTGCCGCCCTTGAAGGTCACCGTCACGGTCGCCGCGCCGCTCGACGTGTTCTGCGAATTGACGGCCTTGTACTGGAAGGTCACGTTGGCAGTCGCATTGCCCACGGGCGGCGCGCTCGGCGTCGCGGTAAACGACCCGTCCGCATTCAGGGTGACCGTGCCGCCCGTCGCACCGCCGACCACGGATGCAGTCATCTGCAGTCCGGAGGGATCTTTCGCATAGGCAAGCACGCCGGGCGCGCCGATCTGAAGCCGCGACGCGATGTTGCTCGTGTAACTGGCGTTGCTCGCCACCGGCGGCCCCGACAGGCAGCCGTTGCCGGACGTGCAGGCCGCAAGCGTCACCGTCGCCGATACCGCGGGATTGCCGTTCGCCTGATAGACGAAGCTGTCGGCCGTCGTGCCGGCGTTCGGCACATAAACGAACGTGCCGTCCGAATTCAGCGTAAGCGCACCGCCCGTCGTCGGCGTCTTCACCTGCACGCCGTACACGTTGACATCCTTCGCGATCACGCCCTTGGCCGGGTCCGACACGGTCAGCGTGTTGCCCGGAACGAAGTAGTAGGTCGCGGGATTCGCGACCGCGTTCTGAATCGCGGCCGCGCCCGGCAGCGCGCCACCGTTGACGCTGATGTAGCCCTGCATCCCGCCGTCGCGCTGATTGTTGGTCGACAGGCTCAGCTCGCGGTCATAGACCGGCATCGCCAGCGCGCCCGTAGCCGGCGCATTCAACAGCACGTCTTGGGTCTTGCCGGCCGCCATGAACGCTTCGGTCTGGATTCGCGGGTTGCCGGGCAGCACGTTGCCGTCCTCCGCGATCAGCGAGAAGCCGGACACGACGGGATTGCCGGTTTGCGCGCCGACCACCGCCGGCACGTGCATCCTCAAGCCCGCGTTCACGAAGCGCAGGAGCACCTGGCCCGTCGACGCCGGCGCGGTGACGGCGAAGGCCGACGCGTTCGGATTGGTCCGGTCGAACGCAATGCCGTTGATCAGGTAATAGCGCGGATCGTAGTTCACGGTCGGCGGATAGCACGTGCCGAACGAGATCGACTTCGAATCGCCGCAGCCGCCGGGCTGCCCCGACCATGCCTTGGTTTCGCTGAAGCCCGTGGTCGCCACCGCCGCCGCGACCGCGGCGTTTTGCGCCGGATCGATTTCACTCAGCACGAGCGGCACGTCTGCGTCGTAGTTGACGCCCGGATAGGCCTGTGCGCGCGTCGCGCCGTTGGCGGGCGTCGCGACGACGAGCACGCCGTACAGCCCCATCGGCCCCTGGATCGACGGATGCGTTCCCGATTCGATCAGATACGTGCCGGGGCTCAGGTTGTTCCAGGTCAGCGCCGTGGTCGTGCCGGTCGGCACTTCGGTCGCGAACGATTGGACGCGCGGCCCTTGCGCGGGCGGCGTAAACGTTGCGCCCGTCGCGCTGTTGGCGATCGGCCACGTGGTCGCCGTCTGCGTCGGATGCGATGGGCTCGGCATGCTCGTCGCCGCCGTCCCCAAGCCTGCGCCCAGTTGCCCGACGATCACGAGCGACGTCGGCACGGCGCCCGGCAGATTGTTCGTGAGATTGATCGTCAGCGGCCCCGGCGGCGCGGTGACGACCACGGGCGACCAGTTCGCGCCGGCGCCCGGATTCGATGCCGCGCACTTCGCGGGCGCCACCGCGGCCGGCGAGCAGACATAGCCCCACATCGGCACCGTCTGCCCGTCGGGCAACGTGGCCATCTCTGCCTTCGCCGTCAGATTGACGACCTGTGCGAAAGATGTCTCCGCGGCCATCAGCAAAGCGGACGCCACGATGCCTGTCTTCAGCAGATTGCCGAAGGTCGCCTTGAACTTGGAGGATCTCATCGCGCTTCTCCCCGCCTCTAATTGGATTCGTCGATCAGGAATACTTGTGGATCGACGAGCATCATCATCATCATTCCGCCCGGGAAGATGTTGTTCGTCGTGATCTCGCGCTCGTTATGCGAGTGCCACATGAACGCGAAGCCCGCTTCGGTCGCCGGTGGGTTCAACACCGTGCCGCTCGGCGGCGTCGTTCCGGTGGGCGCGGTCGCTCGAATGGTCGCGTCCGGTCCGAGATAAGGACTGCCGCCGTACCAGAAGCCGTTTGTCAGCACATGCGAATCCGGCAACGTGACCGGCCCGCCACTGCCGACATTGCCGAACGGATGCGCTTCGAGCGGCTTGTTGTGATCCGCGCACCATTCGTAGTAGTTCGGCGCGTGCGGATCCGCGGTGTAATAGCCGTTCGCATCCGGAATGCAGACGCTTCCGTCGCCCGGCTTGTGTGCATAGACGTCCCAGTTCAAGCCCTTGCCCGTCCAATAGAAGATGCCGTCCATCGCGAGGCCGGGCGTCGTGGTGGTCGTGAAAAGCAAGGGGCCGGCCACCTTCGTCGCGTCCGTCTTGCTCAACAGCATGTTTCCGTCGCGCGCCAGCACACGGACGTGATTGCCATGCTCGTGGAACGGATGCTGCCAGCGGCCCGTGCCGATGATCCGCAGCAGCACGAGTTCGCCTGGATGCATGTGCGGATTGCCGTTGTACGGTTGATGCGGATATTGCGCCGCGTAATTCGGGTCCATGTCGTCCGGCATCGAGCGGCCGTTGACCAGGAAATACGCCGGGTGATAAGGCTCCGTCTCGACCGTCATGCAACCGTTGGGCTGCGTGCACGCCATCGACGCCTGCTGCTCGGCCTGCGAGTGGATGCGCGGGTCCATTTCGGAGAACTGAAACAAATATTCCCGGTCGTAGCAGGCCGCGCTATGGTTGTACGCCGCGGCGGCATTGCGAAAGTCCGGTTGGCCGTCCGGAAGCGTCGCCGCCACCGCCCGGCAGCCGGCCGGTACGGCAAGCGTGCCGGGCGCCGAGGTCGGCAGCACGACGATCGCGCCGTAGAGCCCCATCTCGATCTGCAGGTCTCCCTGCGTGCCGCTGTAGTACGCGTGCGTGCCGGGCGTCGCCGCAACGAAGCTGTACGTGACCGTGCCGCCGTGCGCCGCCTCGCGCGTCAGCAGCCCCGGCATGCCGGTGAGCGTCGCGGGGCACGTTCCGTCCGGATTCAATGCGGCCGCGCATACCTGAAACCCGGGGAAGAGGATCGAGGTGTTGCCTGCCGCCGCCGGCAGGTTGTTGGTGAGCGTCACTGTCACGACGTCGCCCTGCTTGACGATCAACGTCGGGCCGGGAATCTGCATGCTCGGACAGTTCGCGCCTGCGATCGTCGACGGTGAAAATCCCGCCGGCGCCGTGCGGCAGCCGTAGCCCCACGAGTAGACGCTCGAGCCGTCGGGCTGCGTGATGCGGTTCGCTTCAGCGCTCAGATCGAAATGCGTGCCCGTGATCCCCGGCGCTGCCGCCTGCGCGTGCAGACAGAACAGTGTCGCGGCCAGCATCGCGCCGAGCCGGGCAAGGCGCGCGAGCGCCGCGATCCATGTGTGCTGATTGATGTGGCCCACGGCTCTTCTCCTAAGTACAGGACTTCGTCGCCGGGTCCACTGCATGGCAGATATGGACCTCGGTCATCAATCCGCCGAAGTTCTCCTGGTCGTTCGCCAGGTGGTCCAGATTCGGCGTGTACAGGTAATAGACCGAGCCCGGCTGATACTTCGTCGTGTCGCTCGCATCGAGGATCACGTCGATGGATTCGCCGCCGCCCAGCGTGATCGAATTGGTGCGGTAAGTCATGTCGTTGCCGGACATGTCGCGCAACAGGCGAGCGTTGATGCCGACCACATGCATCGGAATCCCAAGCGACGCGAGCGTCTGATATTCGGTGACATCGAGGTCCGAAATCCTGAGCAGCGCCTTGCCGCCCGCCGGGATGTTGACCAGCGTCGGCAACGGTTGCGAGAAATGCTGGGAGCCGTCCGCCACGGGCGTCGACATCGGACTCGGATTCACCGTGTCCGGATAGCTGCGCCCGTTCAGCAGGAAGAACTTGTCCCGCATGTCGGTGAACGGTTCAGGATTGAACGTCATGCCGACGAAGTGGAAGTTCGGGTCGAAGCCGTGGATCTGCACCGGGTACTCGACATCGTAGGCGGTCGAGCCGTCGCCGTCGTTGTACGCGTAGAGCGTCGGCGTACCGCTCTTGTTGTTCGCGTGAAGGACGCTGTTCGTGGGTGGCAGCGGCGTCGAGCACAGGATGTCGTTGCCGCACTTCGTGCGCAGATCCGACTGCTGCGCGACGAGTGATTGGTACAGCGACTTGCCGCCCGGCACCCGGTTTTGCCGCGGCCGCACGAAAATCTGGCCGACCATGCCCATCTGCAGATGCTCGGGCGGTGTGATGTGGCAGTGCCAGAAATACGTGCCCGCATCCGGCGCGAGATAGTAGTACGTGAAGCTCGCGCCGATGTTGATCGCCACCGACGCGTCCGGCACGCCGTCATAGAACGACGACGCGTTCGGATAGCCGTGGAAGTGCACCGTGTGCTTTTCGAACAAGTCGGGGCGCATGATCATTCCGACGTTGGTCAGCGTGAGGAAGAACTCGTCGTCCTCGTCGATCGCCATCGTCGGCGCGGGCTCGTTGCCGTTCATCACGCCGACATCCATGATCGGCCGCGGATCAACGTGTCCCGTCAACTGGCCCGGCGGCACGGATTCCGGATCGGGAACGAGCCCAACCGCGCCGTTGTAGGCCGGATCGGTCTTCGGATCGCCGACCGTGTTGAATACGGATGCGAACTGTGTGCCGGGCAATCCGGCCTTGATGTCGGCGAGCCCGGATAACGGGCCGAAAGCGAACAGGTAGGTCTGCACGCCGTTGCCCATCGTCGCGTAGCCGTCGCCGCCCGAGATCTGCTGGCACTTGATCGCACCGTTGACGACGCCCGTCGATGTCGAGTTCTGCCCGGTGACGGACGGTCCGATGTAGGCCGGTTCCCCGGCTCCCGCCGGCAGCGCGGTCGGATGGAGCGTCGTGCTCGACGGACATTGCACTCGGAACGATTGCGCAAATGCGGGCGACGCGCACAACAACAGCATCAGCAGCATCGCAACGCCGCCGCCGCCATACTTGAGGGTACTGAACATGTGACCTCCGTCCGTGGGGTCAAGCCGGCGCTCTGGTTCTGCGGTGATTGCGCGGGCCTGTGACGCCTCGACACTGCCCCGTGTCAGAATTATGCGAACGAGCGTCGGCGGATGGGATGGGTCATCCCCCTCCACTTGCAGTAGGGCAAACCCAGTGAACGGGTCCGACGTCGCGTTCGGGCGCGACAGGGCGCTGACGTGCGCGCCCTCGCCGGTCACATTCGCGTCTGCCGAATTGAATTCGTCGCAACTTCATCGACAAATTTGTCGACACGGTACGGTGGCCGAGGCTGTCTGACCTTGCCCCTGTTTCACGAATCCCATAACCGAGGAAATCAGGCAGGTCAGCCGCAACGGCGTCCAGTCTTCATACTCGACCACAAGCGCGGGACTTCCCGAGCGGAACCGCGTGGCTGTAGCTTGATCTTTGGAACGACTTGGCGATTGGTTGCGGCAATGAGGAAGCGCTGCGCGAGCGGTTCACCAGCGCGAGGTGCCCGCCATTCGTCTCGAATCAAAGAAGTCATTCCCGTCCTGTAACTTGTCGACGGTACGCCGGACGTAATACAGACCGCACCCGATGCTATCGACGAAGATTTCACCAATCGCGGATTTCAAGAAATCTGGCCGGCCGACCACGCATGTGAAGGATTGCTACATTCAGGAGAGCATCAGTCATGGTCGAAAAAAAACGAATTCAAGCTGCGCTCCTCGCCGCAGCGATCGCCACGATTGCGCCGGCCTGCCGGGCGCAAAACACCACCGACTGGCTGGCGAACACTTATGGCACCCTCGCCGCCCACGTGGGTAACACCGCGCGTTCCATGTGGGTCGCGCCCGACGGCGTCATCTATACGGCCTCTATGTGGGACGAGTACGAGGGCGGCGTCGCAATCTACCAGAACGGCAAGAGCCTCGGCTCGATCGGCACGCACGCCGAGTTTCAGGGCGGCGCGATCACGGGCAACGCGACGTCGATCTTCGCGGCGCTGCAGGCCAGCAGATCGTACGGAAGCGGCGCGGTGGGACGATACAACCGCACCACCAGGGCTCGCGATCTTTTCATTCAGGTCAGTGCGTCGAACAACCAGCCTCGGGTCGACGTCATCACCGGACTCGCGACGGCGGGCTCGCTCCTCTATGCGAGCGACTTCTATGGCAATCGCGTCCGGATCTTCACCACTGACGGCGTGTGGCGGCGGGACATCGACGTCTCGGACCCGGGCGCGCTCGCCCTGGATGGCACAGGCAATGTCTGGGTCGCACAAAAGCGGGCGGGCGCGATCGTCGAGTTCAGTCCAACCGGCGCCCTGCTGAACACCCTCCGGATGCCCAGCGGGTCGCAGCCGTCGGCGCTCTATTTCGATGCATCATCGGGGCAACTCATGGTCGGGGACGAGGGCCCCGACATGAACATCAAGCGCTACAACCTGTCGGGCACGCCGACGCTGGCCGGTACGTTCGGCATTCAGGGCGGCTATCTCGACACCACGACGGGAATCAAAGGCCAGGTCGGCGCGAAGCGCTTCACCCGCGTCACCGGCATCGGCAAGGACACCGCCGGCAACCTCTATGTGCTCAACAATCCGTGGGGCGGCGGCTGGGACCTCGGCCGCGACGGCGGCACCGACATTCATGCGTACAACCGCGCCGGCAACCTGCAGTGGACGCTGCAGTCCCTCAACTTCGAGGGCGTCGCCGCCCCGGACCCGGCCACGGATGGCGCCTTGTTCTATGGCGGCACCAACATCTACACCGGCAGCGCCGGCGGCACCTTCGTCGCGAACACCGTCGATCCGTTCACCTACCCGTCGGACCCGCGCATCAACGTGAACGATGTCCAGCGCGACGAGCATTTCGGGCAACTCGTCTCCGTCGGCGCGAACCGGATACTCGTGGCGTTGGGGCAGAACCCGCCGATCTTCTATTTTTTCCATTTCGACAAGGCGAATGGCTACATCGCCATTCCGGATGCATCGATTCCGGGCACCGCGTTCCAGACGAGCCTGCGGGTCACCGGCGGATTCTGCATCGACAGCAAGGGGGGCGTGTGGGCCGGCCTGGACAAGACCGGTTCCATCTACCACTACCCGCTGACCGGCTTCGACGCCAGCGGCAAGCCGACATGGGGACCCGGCATCCCGATCCGCATTCCCGAGAGCATCCAGCCGCTGACGCGCATCGTCTACCTCGCCGACAGCGACACCATGATTCTCGGACAGGGCATCATCGGGAGTACGGACTGGACGTCGATCGGCACGCGGATCGAGGTGTATCACGGCTGGAGCGCGGGCAACACCACGGCACCCAATCCGGTGATCAACCTCACTCACGCCGGCGCCAAGTCGATTGACGCGGCCGGCAGCCATCTCTTCATCGGCTACTGGTTCAGCAGCAGCGGGCAAGCGCGGCCGAACATCGACGCCTTCAATCTCGCCACGGGCAACCTCGACGCCACACTGGTCAACACCAGTAACGGTACCGTGGACGCCAGCAGCGCCATCGATTCGATGTACGGCATCAGGGCATATCTTCGATCGACGGGCGAGTACGTAGTCACGAAGAACAACGTCAAGGGCTCCAGCATCACCGTTTATCGCTGGACGCCCTGATCGTGCGTTTCGTCCATGAGCGAGGCTTGGCCGGGATCGGCAATCATGCGCCACAGCGCACCATCACGAATCCCGGCCGCCCCTCCGCGTAGCGCGGCTCGATCAGCCACCGAACGCGGACGCCGAGCGCCGAAAGCGCGCAGGCGGCCGAGCGCGACGACAATGCGCCCGCGATTGGTCGCCAGCCAGCGTCCGGACGGCGCGGGCACTCACGCACGGTTAGTTTTCCGATCTTCTTTCTATTTGCCGAAGCAGGTCAAACGCGACGAACTTCGATTGCGGCACTCATGCGCTTCAACGTAGCGCACGTAGCGCATATGGCGTCCGCCTATCCGCCGGCCGGCGCGGGCCCGGCGGCCGACCTGCCCCGTTGATCCCGTCGCCGCGCCCGTAATGGCTTCAGGCGTGACGCGGCAGCACCTCCGGCAGTTCCGTCTCGCACATCCGTTAAAATCACGGCATGCGCGATCTTTCATCGCCGCCTGATCAATCATCCACCTCGACGAAACATCAAGCGAATGGCCGCGTGGCATCCGTCCCTTCATCCGGAGCACACACGCCGTGGCCGCGCAACGCACGCGCCTTCACGCGAACCAGCGAAGGCGCGCAACAGAATCCAGCGGGAGAATGACGTGTTTACTTGTAGAAACCAGAGCTGCGGCACGCAGTGGGAGCCGTCCGACGTCGTCATCAAGGACGAAGGCCAAGGACTGCTGTTCCGCTGCCCGCTATGCGGCGCGCGCAACTATGTCGAGCGGTTCGACGCCGACGACGGCACGATCGTCTACGAGCAGCTCGAAGGCCGTCCGTTCATCCAACCCGACGCTACGACATGACGAACAAACCGACCGCCACGCCTTTCAGCGCGCTTTCGCTCGCGCCCGCCACGCTCGCCAATCTCACGCAGCTCGGCTACGTCGACATGACGCCGATCCAGGCGGCAAGCCTGCCGATTGCGCTCGCGGGGCACGACCTGATCGCGCAGGCGAAGACCGGGAGCGGCAAAACGGCGGCATTCTCGCTCCCGTTGCTCGCCCGGCTCGACGCACGCCGCTTCGACGTGCAAGCGATGGTCCTCTGTCCGACGCGTGAACTCGCCGATCAGGTCACGCAGGAAATCCGCCGCCTCGCGCGCGCCGAGGAGAACGTCAAGGTGCTGACGCTATGCGGCGGCACGCCGATGCGGCCGCAGACGGCGAGCCTCGAACATGGCGCGCATATCGTCGTCGGCACGCCGGGGCGCATCATGGACCACCTGGAGCGCGGCAGCCTCGCGCTCGGCGCATTGAATACGCTTGTGCTCGACGAAGCGGACCGGATGCTCGACATGGGCTTCTTCGACGATATCGCGACAGTGGCGCGTCAGTGTCCGAAAGAGCGTCAAACGCTGCTGTTCTCGGCGACGTACCCGGACGGCATCGCCAAGCTGAGCCAGCAATTTCTGCGCAATCCGAAGGAAGTGAAGCTCGAAGCGCGTCACGACGACAGCAAGATTCGCCAGCGCTTCTACGAAGTGACCGAAGACGAGCGGCTGCACGCAGTCGGCATGCTGCTGAATCACTATCGTCCCGTGAGCACGCTTGCGTTCTGCAACACGAAACAACAATGCCGCGATCTGCTCGACGTGCTGCGCGCGCAGGGTTTTCATGCGCTCGCGCTGCACGGCGAGCTCGACCAGCGCGAACGCGACCAGGTGCTGATCCAGTTTGCGAACCGCAGTTGCTCGGTGCTCGTCGCGACCGACGTGGCCGCACGCGGTCTCGACATCGCGCAACTCGAAGCGGTGATCAACGTCGACGTGACGCCCGATCCCGAAATGCACGTGCATCGCATCGGCCGTACGGGCCGCGCGGATCAGGACGGCTGGGCGCTGAGTCTCGCGAGCATGAACGAGATGGGGCGCGTCGGCAGCATCGAGCAGGCGCAAAAGCGCGATGTCGAATGGCATCCGCTTGCCGAGCTCGAAGCCGAGAGCGATGCCCCGCTGTTGCCGCCGATGGAAACGCTGCAGATTCTCGGCGGCCGCAAGGAGAAGATTCGTCCCGGCGATGTGCTTGGCGCGCTGACGGGCGAAGCGGGCTTTAGCGGCGCGCAGATCGGCAAGATCAACGTGACCGAGTTTTCGACGTACGTGGCGGTCGAGCGCAGTGTCGCGCGCGATGCGCTGCGCAAGCTCGGCGCGGGCAAGGTCAAGGGCAAGAAGGTGAAGGTTCGGCTGATGGACGAATAGCGCGCGGCGCGCCGGCCGATTCGATGCACTCCGCCAGCGCCCAATGAGCGAAGGTTCATTGGGCGTCGGTCATGAAACGCGCCGGCGCTCGCGTCGGGCGGCCTGCTCTGCCAGGTTCCCCGCTGCGAAATCCGCCAAACACAGCCCGTCGCCTGCCGGCATTTTTTCATAAGCGAATGGTCGGGCGTTCGGTATGCCGACGAGGTGTGATGTGGGCGTTGGAAAGTACAAGCCGTTAGTTTTGAATTGAAAGCTCCGCCTGTCTCGCCAGGCGCCGCACATCCGTTGTGCCCGCTTCCCCTTCCGGAAATCAGGCCCAACCGCCACCGCCCGGGCCCCGCCGCTCAGATCCAATGCGAACGCATGCGACATGGAAGCCATCGTCGCACTCAAATACCGAGCCGATGATGTCGGCTCATCAGCATTCGATCATGAGCTGAGCGCGGAGCGCGCCGCCCTGTCTTCGCCGGCGACAAGCACAACAAGCCGCACGGCGTCCCTCCCCGCCACGCCTTTTGCTTTGGCATTCAACCCCGAGCCACCGGTGCGTCGAAGCATTCTTCTCAATAGATTGGCCGACTGTTTCCTTTTGCCCGGATTTGGAAATTTCGCGCTCCAGTCAGCACGATCGGATCGGCAATCAAAACTTACGGCATCTTGACTCACGTTATCCGGATGCCGCCATATTTATCTATTTTTTGAAATGCTCAATCATTTAATCCACAAAACTACATTACAACGCCAAATTGAAAAGATAATTTTCACCAATCCTCAAATTACAGAAACTACCAATTCTCATTGTTTTTAAAAAATCTTCCGCCCCTTTTATTGACATCTCCGGATATATGCCTAGACTCCTCGTGAGGCATAAAAATTCGGTCATAATCCCGGCCTCGATCAAAAACCCGCATCGATACAACTCATTCATAACAGGAGTTTTTGCCATGAGGGAAATTCTTGCGACAATTCGCAAAAAAAAGGCAGCGCTTCTTGACCACCCCGTCTTTCCGCAACTCGAAGCAGTCACCCTCCCCCAAATCAAGGAAATGATGCGCGTGTGGTCGCCGTTGCTGATTCATTTGGCGATGACGTTCCGCGACATCAATCGGATGTATTACCACT
>NZ_LOVS01000166.1:0-3818 GCF_001523835.1 Burkholderia sp. ABCPW 14
GACGGATGCTCGCTACGCTGCTCTCGTACCAGACGGACTGCGCGCTCCCGGACTTCCGGGGAAAACTTGCTTGGCTTCTTGCTCATGGCTCCATTCTCTCAAGAGTTCGAGCCTCCACCAAATCCGGGGCGGTTCAGACCTTTCAGAAGGTAGTGCTATGGTTTCCCATGACGAATGCGGTTGAAATGATGCGCGCCGGCTATTGGGGATATTCGAATCACTTTCATTTCAGTGTTGCTTATACATTTCTTTGCTGCCTTTCCATGACTCTCGTTGCGCTCTTGTTGATGGGCGACCGACGCATGAAGATGCTCACATAACTCATGGACATCGAGATGCTCGTATTGCGAAACGTTACGAAGCGATATAAGTCGAGGACCGGTAGCCATACGGTGCTCAATGGGATAAGTTTAACTGTTGAACGCAGTGAAAAGGTAGGCATACTCGGGAAAAACGGAGCCGGCAAATCGACGCTTGTCCGCCTGATCAGCGGCCAGGAATCTCCTGATAGCGGCTTGATTCAGCGAAAGATGGCTGTATCTTGGCCCTTGGCTTTTGCAGGAGGTTTTCAGGGAAGCCTGACTGGTCTCGATAATCTTCGCTTTATCTCTCGAATTTATAATATCGATCACGAATCAATTCGTGAATTTGTAGAGAAATTTGCAGAGCTTGGCAAATATTTTCGCGAGCCAGTCAAGACATATTCCAGCGGCATGCAAGCGCGCCTCGCGTTCGCACTTTCGCTCGCCATCGAATTTGATTGTTACTTGATTGATGAAATTATTGCGGTCGGCGATGCCAGATTCCATGAGAAGTGTGTCTATGAACTGTTCGAAAAACGCAAAGATCGAGCATTCATCATCGTTTCTCACGATGCTGGATTCATTATGAAATACTGTAATAGTGCCGCCGTTCTTGACCAGGGTACAATCACACGCTTCGGCGACGTATCCAAAGCATACGAGCACTACAGCCATCATATTCTCGAGTTAGGGCAATGATGACAATGACCACATCGACATCAGCCGTAGTCGCGAACCTGCCCATTACGCCGGAAGGTAAGTACGGGAACGAGACAATCGACTCGATGATCTCGCTCGATCTAAGCGGAATAGCCTACGAAAATCACCACGCGCCTGTTTTTCACGCATGGTTGAAGTTAAATCAACAAGAACGTAGGCAAGCGTTGCATGATCGTTACGTTTTTCTTTCCGTTGCATGCTGCATTGATCAGCATTTGACAGATTTGCTACGACTGGATTTTCAGAAAGCAAATGAATTCACAAGAGATGTACTGAACGACATTTCATACTTATCTCAAGGTTTTATCAGTCATAGTGAGGAATGGTTTCGAGGCCTTAATCAACTTGCCGGCACATTTACCGACCACAATTACTTACCCGAAGCGAGTGCTGTTGTCGACATAGCATCGCGAACGGGTGTGGTGAAGTTTCCTCGCATTGCTCAATCAATCAGCTTACATCGCGCATATCTCGGCGCCGTCGCTGGCCGGCGCGAACAGGCGTCAGAGGTCGCACTACGGTTAGTGCGCAGGCCTTTCCTATTGCCTAATCGCCGGGAATTACCGAAGCTGTACCAAAAATTAATGTATATCCTTGCGTCGAGCAATCACCTCGACGAATATAAAACCGTCCTCTGGAAAGGGATTTGCAGCTTCCATTCGAATGAACAGCTTCGAATCGGTTTTACTTCGCAAATTGTTAAGACCTACCGAGGCGCTCTTCGCGCCTTCCTTCGCAACGAAGTTCCACTACGTTACCGCCTTCCATTTCTCCTGGCCAATGTCGCGAGACTCGCCGGGTCCAGTCCAGTGGTGCGATCCCTACGTGCTCATAAGCTGCTATGGGGGATTTATTTGGGTACGTTATATCTGCTTCATTCGTCCAAATCGTCGGCGACATTCCAGCCGACCAGCGCTCAGCATAAGACCGATCATGCCAGCAGACGATGGCGCATTCCCCTCCCCGCCTCGATGCAGAAACGTAGGATTTTGATCACGCGGGCGATGGGTGGAATTGGTGACGTGCTCATGATGACTGCAGGTCTTCGAGCCCTCGCAAAGAAGTATCCGAAAGCACAGATAGATTTTGCTGTGCCGAAATCATTTCACCCGATCTTCGAGGGACTAAATGAAATACGAATCGTTGATGTAAACAGCGATGACGTGAGTTTAGCGCAATATAATCGCTGGATCAATCTTACGGACTGTCCGGCGGGACGCGTCGAGGCGAGGCAATACCCGAACGTTCGGAGCAATCGTATTGAAGTTTTTGCACGCGCCATGGGCGCATCAAAATCGTATGTCAGGCGCTCGGTTGGATTTTTGCCTTTCTATCGAGTTACTGCCGAAGAAAAAGAATGAGCCATTTCATATCTAAAAAAATCAACCCCAATAACCTACCCGTCATTGGCATTCAGCCTTTCTCTGTCGATAGCTACAAGAATTGGCCGGATATGGAAAAATTGGCAACGCGACTCAGTCTAGATCATTGTGTTTTAATTTTTCATCACGAGGCCATTTCTGGATATATTTCCCCCAACATCCATAAGATATTGACATCTCTGAGAATGAGCGTCGCCCTGCTTGCTGAATGTCAGAAACTAGTTGCCGTCGATTCATCATTCGTTCATTTATCGGCTTCGATAGGCATCAAAACCGTAGCGATTTTTGGCCCGACCAGTGGGCGCATTTTTTGTCGGCACTATCCAAACGTACGATTCATTGCTCCTGCAAAAACAGAATTCCCATGCGCCCCATGCTGGAGAAATAAGCATAAACCATGCCACCTGACAAATGGACGAGAAAGCATTTGCCTCAAAGCAATCACTGTTAACCGCGTAATTGATGCACTAAACGATGAGGCTGCCAGTTGCCATATCGGAATTGGGATTTGGAAACGTCTCAAGGCTTGGATTCTATATGGGCGAGAGTGAGCGAAATCATCATTCCGCTCTTTCGAGGCACTCTCAAAAATGGAGCATCAATTCAATATCTGTCTGACAACAGGCAGAGCTTTGTGCAATTGAGAACTCTACACGCTCACCCAAAAACTCATTTATATCTTCGATTTGCACGCACCTTTAGATAGAAGCAGAATGGAGAACTGAAATGTCTTATACGTCAATTCTTGATCGATTGAAAGCCATGACTGGAGCAAATAGTACCGAAACCCCAAAATGCAAAATTTGCAATTCCCAAATACATAATATTTTTTCCCTTCCGAGTAGCAAACTAACTGGACACCCCATTCCAGACTCCGAAAACAATTGCCATTATTACGAGTGCGTGGCATGTCGATTTCTTTTTACCGACATTCACGACAAAATAGAACATACCGAACTGTACGACGAACACTACTGGGACAATCAAGATCCAGATTGGGGGGTGCCCCTATGTTGTTCGTCAAGCGTTAGGGGCCGACTTGGGTTGGTAAATGGTGCCGTCGCGCAGCATGGCGAACAGGACGTCGCAGCGTCGCCGAGCCAGTGCGATGAGCGCTTGGTTGTGGCGCTTGCCTTGCTGGATCTTGCCCGAGTAATAGGCCCGTGAGACTGGGTCTCGTAAGGCCGCGAAGGCGGAGAGGAACAAGGCGCGCTTGAGCACCTTGTTGCCCCGTCTGGACGGGTGCTCGCCACGGATCGACGAGCCTGAGCGCCGGGTGACCGGCGCGAGGCCAGCGTAGGCCGCCAGATGAGCAGCCGAAGCGAAGGCTTTATGGGCGACTTCGGTCAGGAGTCTGGCGGCGGTCCTGACGCCGACTCCCGGCATGCTGGTCAGGACCGGCCAAAGAGGGTGA
>NZ_LOVS01000167.1:0-64002 GCF_001523835.1 Burkholderia sp. ABCPW 14
TCGCGCCCCGCGTCAATATCCCGCTTCCGACAGGTTCGTCGCTCCTGCAACGTCGATTTTGAAACTTGTGTCATGCCGCCGTTACGTGACGCCGCCGGAAAAGCGCGGATTTTGACCGCCATCGACAGCTGATGAAAGGCATCGTAAATTACGTCTGGGCCATTGAGCAAGGCGAAAAATCCGGCCTGCATCTGCACGCGATCCTTTTCTACGATGCAAGAAAGCATAACCATGACGAGTTTATCGCGGAGCGTATCGGTGAATATTGGTCCGATGTCGTGACCGAAAACAAGGGCGAAGCCTGGAACAGCAATCAAGCCTGGCTAAAACGTCGGTATGCGACGAAACATGGCGTCGGTGTGGGAGAGATCAACTGGAACGAGCGCGAGAAGCGTGATGCACTGCGCAGGAATCTCGTGTATCTCGCGAAAGCCGATCAATACCTAATAAGCCGCAGCATTGAGCACATGCACACGTTCGACATGGGAAAGATTCCGAAGAAGATCAAGTCCGGGCGACCGCGTACGGCACTGCCCGACGGAGACGGCAATTCGGGCATTAGCGGGTGTATCAGGCTCGGGATTTGATGCGACATACGAAGCGTTTTGGATCTTTCCGAATCCATCGACGGACAGTATCCGAAAGGTCCTCAGACGTTAGCTTACATTTTTTGGTAAGTTCGGAATAGTTCTCCGCCAACTCGTCGGCAACCCTGCCAATCGCTTGCTCCAAAGATTTCCATCCTTCAGTTGGGGCCAAGGTCTCCAGCAATTCTGCGACCTTGTCTTTGACAGGTTCGTAATTGAGAGCCTTTTCCTTTCCTCCCGCACTGGCGCGCGCCTTATAGCGCTCGCGAGGATTGGGAATCAGCATCTTTGGACTGGACCAATGTAGACCCTGGTCTAAACAATACGATGCATGATTCAGGTCGGCATTGTCTAGGGCCTTGACTCCCGCTATCGCGTATGCAGTTGCTATGACTGGAGCAGCGAAATGTGCTTCGTAACCAGATCCTGAGCAAGCTAGCACCGGTAAGCCTTCGCTGTTCACGAGATCGTCCACATATTGCCCCGAATGCAAAGCCGTTTTAATCAACCCTTCCAACTTGCTCCATTGTGCGTCTAGCGTATTAGTAGCAATGTAGTTGCGCACGCGATTTTCAATTTGCGCAAATCGCTCCTTCAGAGCTTCATCGGATTGGGGCACGCTCAGATACGGCTCGTGTTGAACCCAACTACCATCAGCGGATCGCCGTCCCTCTATAGAAAACTGCTTCGGCTTTCCAGATTTTCCCCACAATTTTATTGACAACTCGAACGACACAAACCGCTTGTCATGCAGGATACGTCCAATCTTTTTAAACGCACCCTCCGCCGCCACGAAGTAATCATTGATTCTATTTTTCATTTTATCCATCGGAGAATCAGCGTAACTCAACCTTCAAATCCGCTTTCAACCGCTCCAGGTAATCAGCCCACTTCTGCATCATCGCCTTACGTTCCTTAATGAACTTCGTGCGGTTATAGGCCTTGCCGAGCGTGTCGGGCACGGCATGAGCAAGCTGATGCTCGATCACTTCGGGCTTCTGTTCCAGTTCCTCGTGCAGGATCGTCCGCGCCATTGCCCGGAAGCCATGGCCGGTAATTTCGGTTCTCGTATCGAAGCCAAGGCGACGGAGGGCAGCATTGATTGCGGCGTCGCTCATCGGGCGCTGCGCCGACCGCGCTCCCGGAAACACATAACGACCGTGCCCGGTCAGTGCGTGGAGCTCTCGCAAGATCTGAACAGCTTGCGTCGCGAGCGGAACCAGATGCTCAGTCGAGGTTTTCGTGACAAGGTACCGCCACTCGCCCTTATCAAGATCGAACTGAGCCCACTCAGCCTTGCGCAATTCGCCGGGTCGCGTGAACAACATGGGCGCGAGCTTGAGCGCGCAGAGGACAGGAAACGTGCCGGAAAACCCATCGAAGGCCCGGAGCATGGCGCCAACCTTCGCCGGCTCCGTAATCGAAGCAAAGTGGGTCGTCTGCGCCGGCGGAATGGCATTGACCAGATCGCGAGCCGGATCAAACTCACAATAGCCTTCCTTGATTCCGTAGCGGAATGCGCGGCTGATCTCGCCGCGGACCTTGTGGGCTGTGAAACGAGCGCCGCGACTGTCGATCCGCTTGAGAACCGTTAAGATTTCGGGCGCATCGATTTCCGCTACCGGCCGCTTGCCTATCCACGGGAAAACATCCTTCTCGAAGCGAGCCTTGGTCTTCGCCATCGACCCAGCTGTAACGTACGGCTTGAGTTCATCCATCCAGCTAAGAGCAACGGCCTCGAACGAATTAGTTGCGGCGAGGCGTGCAGCACGCTTATCAGCCTTCTTCGCCTCGCTGGGATCGACACCAGCGGCAAGCTTCTTTCGGGCGTCGTCACGCTTTTCGCGAGCAGCAGCTAACGACACGTCCGGGTAGACACCCAACGCAAGCCGCTTCTCCTTGCCCAGGAAACGGTATTTGAGCCGCCAGTATTTCCCGCCGGGCGGCGAGACCTCGAGGTACATACCGCCGCTATCAGCAAGGCGGTACGACTTTTCGCGTGGAGCAGCTTTACGAATCGCGACGTCGGTCAACGGCATAAGGCATCTACCTTACAGCGCTAGGGGGCACTTTTCCCGGGGGCATTTGCCAGACTGCGAAGATTCCCCCGGAGGTGCCCCCACATGCCCCCGGATTCAGACGGGCATCGCTGGACAACGCTGGAATAAAAAAACCCGTGAAGCCTTATGCTATCACGGGTTTCTGGATTTCCGAGGATTCCCTCGGATGGGTGTTTGGTGCCGGCTGCAGGACTCGAACCCGCCACCTGATGATTACAAATCAACTGCTCTACCAGATGAGCTAAGCCGGCGTTGAACTAGAAATTCTACATCATTTCACGATCTTGAGGCGAGGCCGACTGCCTTTCGCGCCATCGCCGTCGCCATCGGACTTCGGCGGTTCGTCCACGCGATTGCCTGGTTCCGGCGCCGCTTCCGCTGCGCCCCGCGCGCCATCGGCCGCCGCGGCCTGCCCACCGACGTCGTCACCATCGCCCGCAGCAGCAAGCGCCTCGCCGCCGTCATCGTCGCCAGCCTCCGCGACGACGTCGACCTGAAACGCCATCCCCTGACCGTTCTCGCGCGCATAGATCGCGAGCACATTCGCAATCGGCACCTCGATCTTGTGCGCCTTGCCCGAGAACCGCGCAGTGAACTCGATCCAATCGTTGCCCATCTGCAACTGGCTCGTCGCCTCGAAGCTGATGTTCAACACGATCTCGCCGTCGCGCACGAACTGGCGCGGCACGCGCGTCGACTTGTCGACCCGCACCGCGATGTGCGGCGTATATCCGTTATCCGTGCACCACTCGTACAGCGCGCGCAGCAAATACGGCTTCGTGGAAATCTCTTGCATCGCCATCCTCGAACGGAAGCGGATGCGGCGACGTCGCGCCGCCGCATCTGCCCCCCAGTCACTTACAGCTTAACGACGCATGACCTTTTCGGACGGCGTCAGCGCTTCGATATAGGCAGGACGGCTGAAGATCCGCTCTGCATACTTCATCAGCGGCGCGGCGTTCTTCGACAGATCGATCCCGTAGTGATCGAGACGCCACAACAGCGGCGCGATCGCGACGTCGAGCATCGAGAACTCTTCGCCGAGCATGTACTTGTTCTTCAGGAAGATCGGCGCGAGTTGCGTCAGGCGATCGCGGATCGCGAGGCGCGCCTTCTCGTGGCTCTTCTCCGCCGCCTTGCCCTTCTCGTTTTCGAGCGTGCTCACGTGCACGAACAGTTCCTTCTCGAAGTTGAGCAGGAACAGGCGCGCGCGCGCGCGCTGCACCGGGTCGGCCGGCATCAGTTGCGGATGCGGGAAGCGCTCGTCGATGTACTCGTTGATGATGTTCGATTCGTACAGGATCAAATCGCGTTCGACGAGAATCGGCACCTGTCCGTACGGATTCATCACCGCGATGTCTTCCGGCTTGTTGAACAGGTCGACGTCGCGAATCTCGAAATCCATGCCCTTTTCGAACAACACCAGCCGGCAACGCTGGGAGAACGGACAAGTCGTGCCGGAATACAGAACCATCATGTTTGCGTTTCCTCAAAAAGCTGAGGGCCAGCGCGCGGAAAAGCCACCCACAGGCTCTTCCTTGCGCTGGCCCCACGCCAGTCACGGCGTGATTACTTGATATCTTTCCAGTAGGCGGCGTTGAGCCGCCAGGCGAAAAAGGTCAGGACACCGAGGAACAGCAAGACCCACACGCCGAGGCGTTTGCGGGTCTGTTGCGCCGGCTCGGACATCCAGCTCAGGTACGCGACCAGGTCACCGACGGCAGCATCATAATCCACCGGCGAAAGCGTCCCGGGCGTCACCTGCTGAAACCCGACGAGCTTGTGCACCTTCTCGCCCGTTTCCTCGTCCTTCTTTTCCTCGAATTTTGCAATGCGCTCCCCTTGAAGCTGCCACAGCACGTGAGGCATGCCGACGTTCGGGAACACGGCGTTGTTCCAGCCCGTCGGCCGCGTATCGTCGCGGTAGAACGTGCGCAGATACGTGTAGAGCCAATCACGGCTGCGGGCGCGCGCTTCGACGGACAGATCCGGCGGCGCGGCGCCGAGCCAGGTCTTCGCGTCTTCCGGCCGCATCGCGACACTCATCGTGTTGCCGACCTTGTCGGTCGTGAACAGGAGATTCGCCTCGATCTCCTTCTGCGAGATACCGAGATCCGTCAGCCGGTTGTAGCGCATCAGGTTCGCACTATGGCAATTCAGGCAATAGTTTACAAACAACTGCGCGCCATGCTGCAAGGAGACGAGATTCTCCGTGTTGTCGGGCGCACGGTCGAGCGGAAATTCGCCCTCCTCGGCCCGCACGGATACGCTCGTCAGCAGACATGCCGACACAATAAACATTGCGAGCGTCGAAAGCAATTTCTTCATACTTATTCCTCCTCGCTCACGTCAATGGGATTTGAACCGCACGCGTTCGGGCGGCTGCTTGAATTTGCCGAGCGGCGTCCAGAACGGCATGCCGAGGAAGAACGCGAAATACACGAGCGCGCACACCTGCGCGATCAGCGTTGCGGCGGGCGAAGGCGGCCGCGTGCCGAGGAACGCGAGCGTCAGGAACACGGCGACGAAGATCCCGAAGAACACCTTGTGGAAGAACGGTCGGTAGCGGATCGACTTCACCGGGCTGCGGTCGAGCCACGGCAGGAAAAACAGCGTGACGACGGCCCCACCCATCACGACGACGCCCCAGAACTTCGACTCGGTAAAGTACATGAAGACGACGAGCGCCGCGGCGAGCGCGGGCAGCGCGATCTTCCACTTGCCGCGCGCGCGCACGAGCGCAAAGAGGCCGGACGCCACGAGCACGATCATCAGCACGATCTTGAACGGGTCGGTCGTCGCACGCAGCATCGCGTAAAACGCGGTGAAGTACCATACGGGCGCGATCTCCGGCGGCGTCTGCAGCGGATTCGCCGGGATGAAGTTGTTCGCCTCGAGGAAGTAGCCGCCCATCTCCGGCATGAAGAACAGGATCGCCGCGAACACCATCAGGAACACGCAGACGCCAAAGAAATCGTGCACCGAGTAGTACGGGTGGAACGGAATGCCGTCGAGCGGCACACCCTTCTCGTCCTTCTTCTCCTTGATTTCGATGCCGTCCGGGTTGTTCGACCCCACTTCGTGCAGCGCGATCAGGTGCGCGACGACGAGCCCGAGCAGAACGAGCGGAATCGCGATCACGTGGAACGCGAAGAAGCGGTTCAGCGTGACGTCGGACACGACGTAGTCGCCGCGAATCCACAGCGACAGGTCCGGACCGATGAGCGGAATCGCCGAGAACAGGTTCACGATCACCTGCGCGCCCCAGAACGACATCTGACCCCATGGCAGCAGGTAGCCGAAGAACGCCTCGGCCATCAGGCACAGGAAGATCGCGCAGCCGAAGATCCACACGAGTTCGCGCGGCTTGCGGTACGAGCCGTACAGCAGGCCGCGGAACATGTGCAGGTAGACGACGACGAAGAACATCGACGCGCCCGTCGAGTGCATGTAGCGGATCAGCCAGCCCCACGGCACCTCGCGCATGATGTACTCGACCGACGCGAACGCGAGCGTCGAGTCGGGCTTGTAGTTCATCGTCAGGAAGATGCCCGTGACGATCTGGTTGACGAGCACGAGCAGCGCAAGCGACCCAAAGAAATACCAGACGTTGAAGTTCTTAGGCGCGTAGTACTCGGAAAGATGCTGCTTCCAGGTGGAAGTCAGGGGAAAGCGCCGGTCGACCCAGCCGAGCAAGCCTGTTGTGGAGATCTCTTTGTTATCGGTCGCCATTTACGCTTCTCCTTTCTCGTCCTTGCCGATCACGAGCGTCGTGGCCGACGTGAACATGTAAGGCGGGACGTCCAGATTTTGCGGCGCCGGCTTGTTCTTGAAGACCCGTCCGGCGAGGTCGTAAGTCGAGCCGTGGCACGGGCACAGGAAGCCGCCCGGCCAGTCGTCGGGCAGGTTCGGCTGCGGCCCGGGCGTGAAGCGCTGGCTCGGCGTGCAGCCGAGGTGCGTGCACACCGCCATCACGACGAGAATGTTCTTGCGGTCGGCCCTCGACCGGTACTCGTTCGCGCAATATGCGGGCAACGGCATCGAGTACGGGGATTTCGACTGCGGATCGGCGACTTCCTTGTCGGCCTTGACGACGTCGGCGAGCATCGAGTCGGTGCGGTTCAGCACCCAGACCGGCTTGCCGCGCCAGGCGACCGTAAGCATTTCGCCCGGCTTGAGCGCGCTGATATCGACCTCGATGGGCGCGCCCGCCGCCTTGGCCCTCGCAGACGGCGCCAAAGACGCTGCGAAAGGTACTACGGTGGCGACGCCTCCTACGCCACCTGCTACGGATGTCGCAATCAGCCATGTCCGGCGGCCGCTGTCGACGTGTTCCTCTTCTTTGTCTCGCATTACACGCCCCAATTACGAGTTGGATTTCCGTCACGACATTTCACACCGCCGCTAGTTTGCTCGAATGGAGTCGGCATTTACAAGACCCGGATGTTAAATACCTCCGGAAGCCATTATTAATCAAGGGTTTCCCCGGGCTATCGAAATTTCCGTGCCGATAATCGACGGAATGCGCAACGCGTCATGTTTTTCTTTGGATGCGGTGCGACAATTTGTGCCGTTAAACCGGGTTATGAATGTCGATAAAAATATGCTCGAGATCGAATCGTTCCGATAAATGCTGGCCGAGCGCCTGGATGCCGAAGCGCTCGGTCGCATGGTGCCCCGCCGCAACGAACGCGACGCCGCTTTCGGCCGACGCGTGCGTCACGTACTCGGACACTTCGCCCGTCAGGAACACGTCGGCGCCCGCGTCGATTGCCGCGTCAAAATAGCTTTGTGCGCCGCCCGTGCACCATGCGACGCGGCGGAGCTGCTGGTCCGCATCGCCGAGCACGAGCGGCGTGCGGCCCAGCGTGTTCTCGACCTTCGCGGTGAAGTGCTCGAGCGTGACGGGCATCGGCAGCGTCGCGAGCCAGCCGAGGCCCTGGTCGCCGAAATGGGCGTCGCCGATCAGGCCGAGGCGTTCGCCGAGCTGCGCGTTGTTGCCGAACTCGGGGTGCGCATCGAGCGGCAGATGGAACGCGAACAGGTTCAGGTCGTTCGCGAGCAGGCGCTTCAGGCGCTGGTACTTGCGGCCCGTGATTTGCGGCGCCTCGTTGCGCCAGAAGTAGCCGTGATGGACGAGCACCGCGTCCGCGCCCCATTCGAGTGCGCGATCGAGGAACGCGAGCGAAGCCGTCACGCCGGTGGCGATTTTTTCAATCTTGCGGCGGCCTTCCACCTGGAGGCCGTTCGGACTGTAGTCCTTGAACCGCTCAATTTCGAGGGTATTGTTCAAGTACAATTCAAGTTCGATCCGATCCATATAAACCTCTAATATCTTCAAATGCTTAGACGCTTCTGGCTGTTCTTCGCCCAAGCGGTGACGGTGCTGCTCGCACTGATGTTCATCGTGGCGACGCTCAAGCCGCAATGGCTCCAACGGCAGGGACAACTCGGCAAACAGCTCGCGGCGCCGATCGTCGCGCTGCGGGAAGTCGCGCCCGGCGTCGGCGGCGCGCCCGCTCAATCCTCGTATGCGGACGCCGCGCAGAAGGCGATGCCCGCGGTCGTCAACGTATTCTCCAGCAAGGACGGTTCGCTGCCGCCCGATCCGCGTGCGAAGGATCCGCTCTTTCGCTATTTCTTCGGCGATCGCAACGCGCGGCGGCAGCAGGATGAGCCCGCGGCCAATCTGGGGTCGGGCGTCATCGTAAGCTCGGAGGGTTACATTCTAACGAACCAGCACGTCGTCGACGGCGCGGACCAGATCGAGGTCGCGCTCGCCGACGGCCGCACCGCGACCGCGAAGGTGATCGGCAGCGATCCCGAGACCGATCTCGCGGTGCTCAAGATCAACATGACGAACCTGCCGACGATCACGCTCGGCCGGTCGGACCAGGCGCGCGTCGGCGATGTCGTGCTCGCGATCGGCAATCCGTTCGGCGTCGGCCAGACGGTCACGATGGGAATCATCAGCGCGCTCGGGCGCAATCATCTCGGCATCAACACGTTCGAGAACTTCATCCAGACCGACGCGCCGATCAACCCGGGTAACTCGGGCGGCGCGCTCGTCGACGTGAACGGCAACCTGCTCGGCATCAACACGGCGATCTACTCGCGCTCGGGCGGCTCGCTCGGGATCGGCTTCGCGATCCCCGTCTCGACCGCGCGCAACGTACTCGAGAGCATCATCACGACAGGCGCCGTCACGCGCGGCTGGATTGGCGTCGAGCCGCAGGACGTGACGCCCGAGATCGCCGAGTCGTTCAGCCTCGCGCAAAAATCGGGCGCGATCGTTGCGGGCGTGCTGCAGGGCGGCCCGGCCGACAAGGCGGGGATCAAGCCGGGCGACATCCTCGTATCGGTCGACGGCGAGGAAATCACCGATACGACGAAGCTCCTGAACGTCGTCGCGCAGATCAAGCCGGGCACGCCGACCAAGGTGCACGTCGTGCGCAAGGGCAAGGAGCTCGACGTGACGGTCGTGATCGGCAAGCGGCCGCCGCCGCCGAAGCAGGCGCTCGACGAGCAGAACAGCGACGAGGAAGAGTAAGCAAGGCGTCGGGGCGGCCGAGACAACGCCCGCGACGCACGCTTCGCCGCCTTCCGGCGTGACGGCAAACAAAAAAAGCAACCCAAGTGAACTTGCCCCCAAAAGTTGGATCGGTGTCCAACGTCCTGGGGTCGGTTCAAAGATGGTTGCTTTTTTGCTTCTTGCTTCTGCCGGGCCTGATCGAACCGACCGCCCGACGCGAAGCGGCTCTGAGCAAAAGCCGGCGCTTGCCGCCGCTCGTACGGGCCACCGGGCCGTCCATGGCCTTGCAGCGCCCCAGCTACGCGCCGGCAAGCCCGGCCCCGCCGCCCTGGCCGCCGCCGCTCAGCTCGCTGCGGTTTTGCCTTGGTCTTCTTCCTTCGGCCGCGGCTTGACGAAGAGCCGCGCCGCGATGATCCCCGCCTCGTACAACAGCACGAGCGGCAGCGCGAGCATCAGTTGCGAGAACACGTCGGGCGGCGTCACGACGGCCGCGACGACGAACGCGCCGACGATCACGTACGGCCGGATCTCCTTGAGCTTCTGCACGGTCAGCACGCCCATCCGCACGAGCAGCACGACGACGACCGGCACCTCGAACGTCACCCCGAACGCAACGAACATGCCGAGCACGAAGCTCAGGTAATTGTCGATATCGGTCGACATCTCGGCGCCGAGCGGCGCGTTGTAGTGCGCCATCACGCGGAAGATCGTCGGGAACACGATGAAGTACGCGAACGCCATCCCGCACAGGAACAGCACGTAGCTGCTGCCGACGAGCGGCACGACGAGCTTCTTCTCATGCTGGTAGAGCCCGGGCGCGACAAACGCCCAGATCTGGTACAGCACGATCGGCAGCGCGATCACGAGTGCGACGAGCATCGTCACCTTCATCGGCACGAAGAACGAGCCGGTGACGTCGGTCACGATCATCTTGCCGCCCTTCGGCAGGTTCTGCATCAGCGGCCGCGCGAGCAGCCGGAAGATGTCGGGCGCCCAGTAGACGAGCCCGAGAAACACGACGATCACCGCCACGCCCGCCCGGATGATGCGGTCACGCAGTTCGACGAGATGGGAGATGAAGGTTTCTTCCGGAACTTCATCCGGATTGTGCTGGGGGTCGCTCACACCGGCCCTCGGTTGAAATGACTAGCGCGAATCATCGCTCAGAAGAAACGCGCGGGACGGCGCAGGCTCGCCGGCTGGTGCCGCGCGACGCGCGCGGCGCCCGACAGCACCTGCGTGCGGCGCATCGTTGCGCGCTTGTACCAGACGGGCGTCGCCGTCTTCCTTACCCGCCAGTTGCGGCGCTTCGCCGACGCGGCGGCGACGCCGCGCCACGACGGCTTGCCGAACGGCGCAGCCGAGCCGTCCGACGCGTCGGCGGCCGCCGGATCGCCCGACGACACCGTCGAGTTCCACGCGGCGTTGAGATCGCGCTCGTGCTCGCGCAGGTTGTCGTGGATCGTGTTCTCGACGTTGCGCGCGGCCTGCTCGAAATCGCTCTTCATCGAGCGCAGCGCATCGAGCTCGATCTCGCGCGAGACTTCCGCCTTCACGTCGTTGATGTAGCGCTGCGCGCGCCCGAAGAGCGCGCCGGCCGTCCGCGCGACGCGCGGCAGCCGCTCGGGGCCGAGCACGACGAGCGCGACGACGCCGATCAGCGCCATCTTCGAAAGACCGAGATCGAGCATCGCGGCAGTCCGTCAGCGCGTCTTATGCTTTGTGCGAATCGGACGAGCGCGACGCGGCTTCCTTCGCGTCGACGTCGACCGATCCCGAGCGCGGCAACTGCTGCGCGTCAGCGGGGGTTTCGCTCTCCTTCATGCCATCCTTGAAGCCCTTGACCGCACTGCCGAGATCGTTGCCGATGTTGCGCAGCTTCTTCGTGCCGAACACCAGCGCGACGATCAGCAACACGATCAGCCAATGCCAAATACTCAATCCGCCCATGATGAAACTCTCCTAAACCTCGCCGGTCTCGCGGCGCAAATCGCCGGCCCCGCGCCGGCTTCGTTCGGATGACGGGCGGCACCCGTCATCTCATCCCATCCGGCGCCACGGACGCGGCCCGGCCAGAATATGCGCGTGCAGGTGATAGACCTCCTGCCCGCCGCCCGGCCCGGTATTGATCACGGTCCGGAACCCGGTTTCGCCGCCCGTATACGCGCAGCCCAGCTGCTCGGCGAGCCGCGCGACGAGAACCATCATTCTACCAAGCAGCGGCGCGTCTTCCTCGGTGACGGCGGACAGCGTCGGCACGTGCTTGCGCGGAATGACGAGCACGTGCGTATCGGCTGCGGGCCGGATGTCCCTGAAGGCGACGAACTCGTCGTCCTCGTGCACCCTCGTGCTCGGAATCTCGCCTGCCGCGATCTTGCAGAACAGGCAGTTCGGATCGTGACTCATCGTGTTCCCCGACGCGTCCCGCAAGGCGTCAGAACCATGCCTGCGGATCGAGCGTCTTGTTGTCGTTCAAGTACAGCCAGCCTTTGATGATACGGTACAGCGTCCAGATCCACACCGCGCCCAGCACGATGAAGCCGACCCCGACAAACAGCAGCGCAAAGCCGATCAGATACGCGATCAGCGCGCGCCAGAAGGTGCGGATCTGCCATTCGAAATGGGCCTGATACGCGGTGCCGAGCGTATCGTCGCGCTTCACGTAGTTGATGATGATCGCGACGATGCCCGTGATGCCGCCCGTCAGCCAGTGAATCGCGTACAGCAGGTAAAGGATGTGCGTCAGCGTGCGCAACGATTGCTGGCGTTCGCTCTCGGTCGCGTTCTGGTATGACGGCGGAAATTGGTTCGGCGACTCTGACATGATGCTATTCCCCTTTGATGACAAATCTTACGCGGCGTGTGGCCGCATCGGCTCATCCGCCGTTTTCTTCGCGCTCGCGCCGCTTGCGCAGCGCTTTTTCCTCGATGCCCGACAACCCTTCGCGCCGCTCGAGCTCGGCGATCACGTCGGCGGGGCTCAGGTCGAAGTGCGACAGCGCGACGAGGCAGTGGAACCACAGGTCCGCGACTTCGCCGACGAGCGCGGACGGCGCGCCGCCCTGGCGCACATCCTTCGCTGCGAGCACCACTTCGGTCGCTTCCTCGCCGATCTTCTTCAGGACCGCGTCGTCGCCCTTATGGAAGAGGCGCGACACGTACGATTGCTCGGGATCGCCGCCCTTGCGGCTGTCGATCACGGCGGCCAGGCGCAGCAGCGTGTCTTCGATCGTCGATTGCGTCATTTGTAGATGTGTTCGGGATCTTTAAGTACCGGATCGACCGCGACCCATTCGCCGTCATCGACGGTGCCCTCGAATTTCTGGAAAAAACACGAGCGCCGGCCGGTGTGGCACGCGATGCCCTCGACCTGCTCGACCTTCAGCAGCACGACGTCCTCGTCGCAGTCGATCCGCACTTCGTGCACGTGCTGCACGTGGCCCGACTCCTCGCCCTTGAACCACAGGCGCTGCCGCGAGCGCGAGTAGTACACCGCGCGCTTCAATTCGATCGTCTTCGCCAACGCTTCGCGGTTCATCCACGCGAACATCAGCACGTCGTTCGTCGCCGCGTCCTGCGCGATCACCGGCACGAGGCCGTTCGCGTCCCAGCGGACCTTGTCGAGCCAGTCGCCCGGCGTCACTGTTTCGTTCATCACAACCTCACCGGAATGCCGCGCTCGGCCATGAAGCGCTTCGCCTCGCCGACCGTGTGCTCGCCGTAGTGGAAGATGCTCGCGGCCAGCACTGCGTCCGCGCGGCCTTCGGTGATGCCCGCCGCGAGGTGCTCGAGCGAGCCGACGCCGCCCGACGCGATCACCGGCACGGACACCGCGTCCGACACCGCGCGCGTCAACGCGAGATCGAAGCCCGCCTTCGTGCCGTCGCGGTCCATGCTCGTGAGCAGGATCTCGCCCGCGCCGAGCTCGGCCATCTTGCGCGCCCATTCGACGGCATCGAGGCCCGTGCCCTTGCGGCCGCCGTGCGTGAACACTTCCCAGCGCGGCGCCTCGCCTTCGCCCGACACGCGCTTCGCGTCGATCGCGACGACGATGCACTGCGAGCCGTACTTGTCGGCCGCGTCGCGCACGAGTTGCGGATTCGCGACCGCCGACGAGTTCATGCCGACCTTGTCCGCGCCGGCGTTCAGGAGACGCCGCACGTCCTCGACCGCGCGCACGCCGCCACCCACCGTGAGCGGAATGAACACCTGCGACGCGACCGCCTCGATGATCGGCAGGATCAGGTCGCGGCCGTCCGACGTCGCGGTGATGTCGAGGAACGTGAGTTCGTCGGCGCCCTGCTCGTCGTAGCGCCGCGCGATCTCGACGGGATCGCCCGCGTCGCGCAGTTCGACGAAATTGACGCCCTTGACGACGCGCCCGGCGGTCACGTCGAGACAGGGGATGATGCGTTTAGCTAGAGCCATGATGTTGCGCGGCATGCCGCGGGTAATGCCGCCCGCACGCGGCGGACGGCTTGGCGAAAAGGCGGAGTGCCGAGGTGGCGCGTCAGGCGTCGTCGAGCTCGCCGTTCAGTTCGTCCGCGCGTTTCTGCGCGACGGCGAAATCGAGGTCGCCCGAGTAGATCGCCCGGCCGCAGATCACGCCTTCGACACCTTCGTCTTCCACTTTGCAGAGCTTCTCGATGTCGCCGATATTCGACAGGCCGCCGCTCGCGATCACCGGAATGCCGACCGCCTGCGCGAGCTTCACCGTCGCCTCGATGTTGATGCCTTGCAGCATTCCGTCGCGGCCGATGTCGGTATAGACGATCGACTCGACGCCGTAGTCCTCGAACTTTCGCGCGAGATCGATCACTTCGTGGCCCGTGAGCTTGCTCCAGCCGTCGGTCGCGACCTTGCCGTCCTTCGCGTCGAGGCCGACGATGATGCTGCCCGCGAACGCGGTGCACGCGTCCTGCAGGAAGCCCGGATCCTTCACGGCCGCCGTGCCGATGATCACGTACGACAGCCCCGCGTCGAGGTACTTCTCGATCGTCTCGAGGCTGCGGATGCCGCCGCCGAGCTGCACGGGAATCTCGTCGCCGACCTCGTCGAGAATCGCCTCGATCGCCTCGAGATTCTTCGGCTTGCCGGCGAAAGCGCCGTTCAGGTCGACGAGATGCAAACGCCGCGCGCCGAGATCGACCCATTTACGGGCCATCGCCGCAGGATCCTCGGAAAAAATCGTCGCCTGGTCCATATCGCCTTGTTTGAGGCGCACACACTGACCGTCTTTAAGATCGATGGCCGGAATCAGCAGCATAGCAATCGGGTGTTGTCAGGGAAAAATGAAGAGATCAAGAGGCGCGCGCCGGCCCATCCGGCGCGATGCCGTCTCGCTAGTTTAGTACAACTCTTTCTGCGTATCCGCTCGCAAGGCCCGTGCGGCGGGCGACTTGCGCACGCCGGGTGTGGCTCTTGCGCCACGTTCAGGGGTTCCAATGGACAAAATTCCGGTATAGCCGCAACCCCACTTCCGCGCTCTTTTCCGGGTGAAATTGGGTCGCGAAGAGGTTGTCGCGCGCGACCGCGGACGTGAAGACGCCGCCGTATTCGGTCTCGCCCGCGGTGTGCGCCGAATTGTCCGGCACCACGTAATAACTATGCACGAAATAGAAACATGCGTTGTCCGGCACCCCCTCCCACAGCGGGTGCGGCCGCGCCTGGCGCACACGGTTCCAGCCCATCTGCGGCACCTTGAAGCGCGAGCCGTCGTCCTGCAGCCGGCCTTCGAGCTCGAAGCGCAGCACCTTGCCCGGCAGCAGGCCGAGGCCCTTCGTGTCGCCTTCCGCGCTCCAGTCGAACAGCATCTGCTCGCCGACGCACACGCCGAGGAGCGGCTTCGCGCGCGACGCCTCGATCACCGCCTCCTGCAACCCGGACTCGCCGAGGCAGCGCATGCAGTCGGGCATCGCGCCCTGGCCCGGCAGCACGACGCGGTCCGCCGCGCGGATCGCCTCGGGCCGGTCGACGATCTTCACGTCGGCGGCGGGTTCCGCCTTCATGAGCGCCTGCGCGACCGAGCGCAGGTTGCCCATTCCATAATCCACAATCGCAATCGAAGTTTTCATGTCAGTGCAGGCAACAATGTCTTCAGTCCATCGACGATGAATTCCACCGCCAGCGCCGACAGCATCAATCCCATCAGACGCGTGACGATGTTGATGCCGGTGCGGCCGATCCAGTGCGCGATCGGCTCGGCGAGCCGCATCGCAATGAAACAGATGAGCGCGAGCGCCGCGCCGATCGCGACGAGCCCGAGCCGGTCGTACCAGTGCCGGGCGTTCGCCGCGTAGACGATCACCGTGCTGATCGAGCCCGGCCCCGTCAGGAGCGGAATCGCGAGCGGCACGACGGCGACGCTGTTCTTCGACTCCGCCTCGTCGCGCTCCTCGGGCGTCGAGCGCGTGTTGCCGATCTGCGCGTTCAGCATCGAGATCGCCATCAGCAGCATGATGATCCCGCCGCCGACCTCCAGCGAACCCACCGTGATCCCGAAGAAATCGATGATCTGCTGGCCGAGCAGCGTCGTCACCGCGATCACGCAGAACACGGAGATCGCCGCGATGCGGATCGTGTGCCGCCGCTCGGTTTCCGTCTGCTGGGCCGTCAGGCTCAGAAAAAACGGCACCGCGCCGAGCGGATTGATCAGCGCGAGCAGGGAGATGAACGATTTGAGCAGATCCATCGCAAGCCGGCGCAGCCGCCGCGGCCAGTGGGGTCGTTTTCGCTCCCGCCAGGAATCAGAGGCTGCCCTTCGTCGACGGGATCTGCCCCGCCGCACGCTCGTCGAGCTCCACCGCCATCCGCAGCGCGCGGCCGAACGCCTTGAACACCGTCTCGAGCTGATGGTGCGCATTGACGCCGCGCAGGTTGTCGATATGCAGCGTCACGCCCGCATGATTGACGAAGCCGCGGAAGAATTCGATCGACAGGTCGACGTCGAACGTGCCGATCCGCGCGCGCGTGAACGGCACGTGGAATTCGAGGCCCGGCCGCCCGGAGAAGTCGATCACGACGCGCGACAGCGCCTCGTCGAGCGGCACGTACGAATGGCCGTAGCGGCGGATGCCCTTCTTGTCGCCGATCGCCTTCGCGACGGCCTGGCCGAGCGAGATGCCGACGTCCTCGACCGTATGGTGGTCGTCGATATGCGTGTCCCCATGCGCTTCGATGTCGAGATCGACGAGACCATGGCGCGCGATCTGGTCGAGCATATGGTCGAGGAACGGGACGCCGGTCGCGAGTTTTTGCTTGCCGGCGCCGTCGAGATCGATCTTCACACGGATCTGCGTTTCGCTGGTGTTGCGAACGACTTCCGCCACGCGCATGGTGATTCCTTGAATTGACTGATGTAAATGGGGACGAGAAAGGCGGCGCCCCGGGGTGGCCCGTCAGGGCAGCGCCAGCTTCAGTGCAGCCAGAAGACGCGCGTTTTCTTCGGGAGACCCAACCGTTACGCGCACGCAATTGGCGAGCAATGGGTGCATTTTACTCACGTTTTTGATCAAAACCCGCTCGGTCAACAGTACGTCGAACACGGCGGCCGCGTCCGGCACCCGCACGAGCAGGAAATTGCCGGCGCTCGGGAACACCGTCGCGCCCGGCAGCGCGCCGATCGCGTGCGCGAGCCCGGTGCGCGCGTCGCGCAACTGCGCGGCCTGCGCGTCGAGCACGTCGAGGCGCTCGAGCAGGAACTCGGCCGCCGCCTGCGTCAGCACGTTCACGTTGTACGGCGGGCGCACCTTGTCGAACTGCGCGAGCCACGCGGGCAGCCCGACGAGGTAGCCCAGGCGGATGCCGGCCAGGCCGAGCTTGGACATCGTGCGCATCACGACGACATTGTCGAACTCCGCCGCGCGCGGCAGCCAACTGCGCTGCGCGAACGGCTGGTACGCCTCGTCGATCACGACGAGGCTCGCCTCCGCGGCCGCAATGATCCGCTCGATGCCCTCGTCCGGATACAGCGTGCCCGTCGGGTTGTTCGGATAGGCGAGATAGACGAGCGCCGGCCGGTGCTCGGCGATCGCCGCGAGCATTGCGTCGATGTCGAGTGTCAGGTCGGCCGCGAGCGGCACGCCGACGAACTCGAGCTGCGCGAACTTCGCCGACAGCTCGTACATCACGAAGCCCGGCACCGGCGCGAGCACCTTCGCGCCCGGCCTCGCGCACGCCATCGCGAGCATGCCGATGATCTCGTCCGAGCCGTTGCCGAGCAGCACGTCGCACGCGGCGGGCACGCCCATCGCGGCGCGCAGCTTGTCGATCAGCACGGCGGGACGCGGCGCCGGATAGCGGTTCAGCGCGACATGCGCGAGCCGCTCGCCGAGCTCGGCCGCGAGCTGCGCGGGCAGCGAATACGGGTTCTCCATCGCATCGAGCTTCACGAAGCCCGCCGCATCCGGCACCGGGTAGCTCGTCATCGCGAGCACGTCGCGGCGGATGATGTCTTCTGGCGTAGTCATGGTGGCAATGGCGCACGGCGCCTGCATGGTCTCGGCCCAAGCGCCCTCGCGCGACGCATGCGTCGCGCGGGAGCCGCTTCGCCGGGCGGTCTCGGGTTGTCGTCTTTTTTGGCTGGTCTCGTCTCGCGCTTCCGACGCGCTGGGCTTACCTTTAGCCTTTCTGGCGGTCGCCCGCCCCCTTCATCCGGTACTCGGCGCTCTTCGCGTGCGCCTGCAATCCTTCCCCATAGGCGAGCTCGGACGCGATCTCGCCGAGCGTATGCGCGCCTTCGGCGCTCACTTCGATCAGGCTCGAGCGCTTGAAGAAATCGTAGACGCCGAGCGGCGACGAGAAGCGCGCGGTGCGCGACGTCGGCAGCACGTGGTTCGGGCCCGCGCAGTAGTCGCCGAGGCTCTCGCTCGTGTAGCGGCCGAGGAAGATCGCGCCCGCGTGGCGGATCCGCTTGCCCCATTGCTGCGGATCGAGCGCGGAGATTTCGAGGTGCTCGGGCGCGATGTCGTTCGCGATCTTGCACGCCTCGCTCATGTCGCGCACCTTGACGAGCGCGCCGCGGCCTTCGAGCGATACGCGGATCACATCCTGGCGCGGCATCGTCGGCAGCAGCTCGTCGATCGCCTTCTCGACGCGCTCGATAAACGCATCGTCCGGGCACAGCAGGATCGACTGCGCGAGCTCGTCGTGCTCGGCCTGCGAGAACAGGTCCATCGCGACCCACGACGGATCGGTCGTGCCGTCGCACAGCACGAGGATCTCGGACGGCCCGGCGATCATGTCGATGCCGACCGTGCCGAACACGCGGCGCTTCGCCGACGCGACGTACGCGTTACCCGGGCCGCAGATCTTGTCGACGGCGGGCACCGTCGCCGTGCCGTACGCGAGCGCGGCCACCGCCTGCGCGCCGCCGATCGTGAACACGCGGTCGACGCCGCCCAGGAACGCGGCGGCGAGCACGAGGTCGTTCTTCACGCCGTCCGGCGTCGGCACGACCATCACGATCTCGCCGACGCCCGCGACGCGCGCGGGAATCGCATTCATCAGCACCGACGACGGATACGCCGCCTTGCCGCCCGGCACGTACAGGCCGACGCGGTCGAGCGGCGTCACCTTCTGGCCGAGCACGGTGCCGTCGGATTCTGTGTACTGCCAGCTATGGCTGCCGCACTCGATCTTCTGCTTCTCGTGGTAGCCGCGCACGCGCGCGGCCGCCGCCTCGAGCGCCGCGCGGCGCTTCGGCTCGAGGCTTTCGAGCGCCGCCTCCAGCGCGTCCTGCGGCAGCTCGAGCGCCGCGACGCTTTCCGCGTTCAGGCGGTCGAAGCGGTTCGTGTAGTCGAGCACCGCGGCGTCGCCGCGCGCCCTCACGTCCGCGAGGATCTGCGCGACCGAGCGCTCGATCGCGTCGTCTTCGCTCGCCTCGAACGCGAGCACCGCGCGCAATTCGGCCGCGAATCCTCCGCTTGCCGAATCGAGTTTGCGAATCTTGATAGCCATGCTGTCATCCGTTCCGGTAATGCGCCGAAAACCGCAAGGGTCAGGCGCCGCTCCCCAGCGACGCTCGTTCGAACGCGTCGAGGAACGGCTTCAGCGCGGCGCGCTTCAGTTTCAGCGCGGCCTGGTTCACGACGAGGCGCGACGAGATCGGCATGATCTCCTCGACCTCGACCAGATTGTTCGCCTTCAGTGTGCCGCCCGAGCTGACGAGGTCGACGATCGCGTCGGCCAGGCCCACGAGCGGCGCAAGCTCCATCGAGCCGTACAGCTTGATCAGGTCGACATGCACGCCCTTCGCGGCGAAGTGCTCGCGGGCGGTCTCGACGTACTTCGTCGCGACGCGCAGCCGCGCGCCCTGGCGCACCGCGTTCGCGTAGTCGAAGCCCGCCGGCACGGCAACCGACATCCGGCAGCACGCGATGTTCAGATCGATCGGCTGATACAGCCCGCCGCCGCCGTGCTCGAGCAGCACGTCCTTGCCGGCGACGCCGAAATCGGCCGCGCCATACTCGACGTAGGTCGGCACGTCGGTCGCACGCACGACGATCACGCGCAGGTTCGGGTCGGTGGTCGGCAGGATCAGCTTGCGCGACGTTTCCGGATCCTCGGCGACCGTCACGCCCGCCGCCGCGAGGAGCGGCACGGTTTCCTCGAAGATACGCCCTTTCGACAGCGCCAGCGTCAGCGGTGCGGTCATGCTTCGCTCCCTGAAATACGGCGCACGTTCGCGCCGACGGCCGTCAGCTTCGTTTCCATCCGGTCGTAGCCGCGGTCCAAATGATAGATGCGGTCGACGAGCGTCTCGCCTTCCGCGCAAAGGCCGGCGATCACGAGGCTCGCCGACGCGCGCAGGTCGGTCGCCATCACGTTCGCGCCCGAGAGCTTCGGCACGCCCGTGACGAGCGCCGTGCTGCCATCGACCGTGATGCTCGCGCCGAGGCGGTTCAGTTCCTGCACGTGCATGAAGCGGTTCTCGAAGATCGTCTCGATCACCTGCGCGGAGCCGTCCGCGACCGCGTTCAGCGCCATGAACTGCGCCTGCATGTCGGTCGGGAACGCCGGGTATTCGGACGTGCGGATCGCAACCGCGCCCGGGCGGCGGTCCATCTTCACGCGCAGCCGGTCGCCGCCTTCCTCGATCGTCACGCCCGCTTCGCGCAGCTTGTCGATCACCGCGTCGAGAATCTGCGCGCGCATGCCGGTCAGCGTCACGTCGCCGCCCGCCGCCGCGACCGCGCACAGAAACGTGCCCGCCTCGATCCGGTCCGGGATCACCGCGTGCGTCGCGCCGTGCAGCCTGTCGACACCCTGGATCACGAGCCGGTCGGTGCCGATCCCGTCGATCCTCGCGCCCATCGCGACGAGCAGGTGCGCGAGATCCGACACTTCAGGCTCGCGCGCGGCGTTCTCGATCACCGTCTCGCCGTCCGCGAGCGTCGCCGCCATCAGCAGGTTCTCGGTGCCCGTCACGGTGATCATGTCGGTGACGATCCGCGCGCCCTTCAGGCGCTTCGCGCGCGCCTCGATGTAGCCGTGCTCGATGTGGATCTCCGCGCCCATCGCCTGCAAGCCCTTGATGTGCTGGTCGACGGGCCGCGCGCCGATCGCGCAGCCGCCCGGCAGCGACACCTTCGCATAGCCGAAGCGCGCAAGCAGCGGGCCGAGCACGAGGATCGACGCGCGCATCGTCTTCACGAGTTCGTACGGCGCGACCGGATTGTCGACACGCGACGCGTCGAGCACGACGCGCGCGCCGTCCGTCTCTTCGCGCATGCCCATCTGGTCGAGCAGCTTGAGCGTCGTGCGCACGTCCTTCAGGTTCGGCACGTTGTCGAGATGGACCGGCTCGGCGGTCAAGAGACCCGCGCAGAGGATCGGCAGCGCGGCGTTCTTCGCGCCCGACACGGCGATCTCGCCCGCCAAGCGGCGGCCGCCCTCGATCACGAGCTTGTCCGTTGCATGCGCGTGCGCATCCCGATTGCCGGCCGGGGTTGCCGTGGCGACGCGCTCGACGGCGTCATGTTCGTTGACGGTGACTTGCACTGACTGTTTCCGGTTATGCGTTCTGCCATTCGGCGGGCGTCAGCGTCTTCATGCTGAGCGCGTGGATTTCCTGCTTCATGCGGTCGCCGAGCGCCGCATAGACGAGCTGATGCCGCTGGATCGGCCGCTTGCCCTCGAATGCGGGCGAGACGATCGTCGCGAAGAAATGCTGGCCGTCGCCTTCGACTTCCAGATGAGTGCAGGCAAGACCCGCCTCGATGTATTGCTTGACCAGTTCGGGAGTCGGCAACATGAAATGCTCCTGTCAGTACGCGCCGGGCCGCCCGACGCGAATCGACGCGCGCCCACGGGCGGCGGCGAACGCAGCGAGCGGCGCTCGTTTCATATCAATGACGCAGTTTGTAGCCGGTGGCGAGGAGCCGCATCGCGATCAGCGCGAGCAGCACGAAGAACCCGGCGACGACCGCGAGGCTGGCGAGCGGATCCACGTCGGCGACGCCGAAGAACCCGTAGCGAAAGCCGTCGATCATGTAGAAAAACGGATTGAGCCGCGACACCTCGCGCCACACGGGCGGCAGCGAGTGCGTCGAATAGAACACGCCCGACAGGAACGTGAGCGGCATGATGAGGAAGTTCTGGAACGCGGCGAGCTGATCGAACTTCTCGGCCCAGATCCCCGCGATCAAGCCGAGCGTGCCGAGGATCGCCGAGCCGAACAGCGCGAACGCGAGGATGTAGAACGGCGCGGCGAAGCTCATCGGAATGAACCAGACCGTGACGACGAACACGCCCGCGCCGACCGCGAGCCCGCGCACGACGGACGCGAGCACGTACGCGCCGAAGATGTCCGCGTGCGACAGCGGCGGCAGCAGCATGAACACGAGGTTGCCCGTGATCTTCGACTGGATCAGCGACGACGAGCTGTTCGCGAACGCGTTCTGCAGCACGCTCATCATCACGAGGCCGGGCACGAGGAAGCTCACGTACGCGACGCCCGGATACACCTCGACGCGGCCCGTGAGCGCGTGGCCGAAGATCGTCAGATAGAGGAGCGCCGTGACGACGGGCGCGAGCACCGTCTGGAACGACACCTTCCAAAACCGCAGAATTTCCTTGTAGAACAGCGTGCGAAACCCGCTCATGCCAACCCCTCGATCACATCGGCGCCGTTCATCACCTGCACGAACACATCCTCCAGATCGGCCTTGCGGATCTCGATCTCGTCGAAGCCGCAGCCGGCCGCGCGGCACAGCGACAGGATTCGCTCGACCTCGTCGTAACCGGTGAGCCGCAGCAGGTGCTCGGGCGCGGCAGCCGGCGCGGACTCGGCTTCGAGCGCGCGCAGCTCGGCGGGCAGCGCGCCGTGCGACAGCCGCACGAACAGTTGCAGCCCCGAGAAGCGCTGCAGCAGCGCGCGCGTGCGGTCGAGCGCGACGACTTCGCCGCGCCTGAGCATCGCGATGCGATCGCAGAGCGATTCCGCCTCTTCGAGGTAGTGGGTCGTCAGCACGATCGTGTGGCCCTCGCGGTTCAGCCGCGAGATGAACTTCCACAGCGTCTGGCGCAGTTCGACGTCGACGCCCGCCGTCGGCTCGTCGAGCACGATCACGGGCGGCCGGTGCACGAGCGCCTGCGCGACGAGCACGCGCCGCTTCATCCCGCCCGACAGCGCGCGCATGTTCGCGTCGGCCTTTTCGGTGAGATCGAGGTTCGCCATTACTTCGTCGATCCAGTCGTCGTTGCGGTGAAGTCCGAAATAGCCGGACTGGATCCGCAGCGTCTCGCGAACCGTGAAGAACGGATCGAACACCAGTTCCTGCGGAACGACGCCGAGCGCGCGCCGCGCCGCCCGAAAATCCTTGACGACGTCGTGGCCGCGCACGGTGACGGTGCCTTCGTCGGCGCGCGCGAGGCCGGCGAGAATGCTGATGAGTGTGGTCTTGCCTGCGCCGTTCGGGCCGAGCAGACCGAAAAACTCGCCTTCCTCGACCGACAGGCTGACGCCCTTGAGCGCCTGAAGCGACTTGTAGCGCTTCTTGACGTGACGGATTTCTATGGCTGACATGACTGAGCGCGGCACGACGGCCGCGACGCCTTCTTTATGCTCGATGCGAATGGGGAAATGGGGACCGTTCGGCAGTCCCGCAAAACGGTTGATTATAGGGCAAACCGGCGAGGCCGGCCGGCGCGGGGAACCCGGAGCCGGAACCCTGAAGCGCAAGCCCATTGACGGCGTGAACAGGCCATAGGCCCGCGGGCGGCATGGCAGCCGGCGGCGGGCCCGGACGCGAGCGTCAATGTCGCCCGGAGAGAAGCGTGTCGATGCCGTACGCCTGCGCGAGACTCGCAAGCTTCGGCGGCAGATTGAGGATGTCGAGCGTCACGCCGCGCGCACGCGCGGCGCGCTGCCATGCGAGCAGCACCGCAAGCGCCGACGAATCGAATTGCGCGAGCGCCCCGCAATCGACGGCCGTCGCGCCCGCGTCGATGCGCGCGAGCCCCTCCGCGAGCGCGGCCGTCGCGCTCGCGTGAGTCAGCGTCGCACCGGAGTCGAAGCGGCTCACGACGCCTGCTTGCCCGAGGCAAGCTGCTGGTTGCGCTCGGTCAGGAACTGGATCAGACCGTCGACGCCGCTTTGCTGGATCTTCTCGTTGAACTGCTGCTGGTAGGTCTGGATCAGCCATGCGCCCAGCACGTTCAGGTCATACACGCGCCAGCCCTGCGCCGTCTTGTACAGGCGATAGTCGATCTGCACCGGCTGGCCATTGTTCATCGCAACCGTGCGCACGACTACGTCGGTCGCATCCGCATCGGCGCGGAACGGCGGGTACTGGATCTGCTGATCCGGCTTCAGTTGAGCGAGCGCGCCCGAATACGTGCGGATCAGCAGTTGCTTGAACTGCTCGATCACCTGCTGCTGCTGCGCGGGCGTCGCGGTGCGCCAGTTGCGGCCCATCGCGAGCTGCGTCGTGCGGCGGAAATCGGTGTACGGCAGGATGTCCTTGTTGACGATCGTGATGATGCGGGCGGTATCGCCCTGCTTGATCGTCTGCGCGCGCACTTCGTCGAGCACCTGCTGCGTCGCGGACTTGATGAGCGCCTGCGGATTCGACTGGTCGACTTCCGCGTGCGCGGTTGCCGCGCCGAACGAGAACAGCGCAGCAAAGACGGGGATCAGAAACAGTTTCTTCATAGGTATGACCTGCTTATGTGAGTCGACGCCAACCTTGGAACCGTCGACGGCGGCGCAAGTTCGCGCCGGCCGCCGTCAGAATCGTTTCCGGCTGTAACGAATGTAAGTGCCGGATCAGTGCAGCCGGATGCTCGGGAAGCGGATGCCGCCCGGCGACGGCGGCACGACCTGCTGCGCGGGCACGTTGGTCGCGCTGCTCGGGTTCGGTGCCACGGCCGATGCAGGCGCCGATGCCGATGCCGGCGCCGATGCGGGCGCTGCGCCGGAAGCCGCCGCAGGTGGTGCGGAAGCCGCCGCCGCGCCGCTCGCGGGCGCCGCGGCGCCCTCTTCCGGCATCTCGTAATTCGGCGGCGGCGCTTCGTTGCCGTAATCCGGCAGGTTCGCCTGCGCGGCCGTGCCGCCGCCGATCAGCGCCTGACGGCGCTGCAGGTATGCGTTGCGCACGAACGAATACTTGTCGATCGCGGCCGCCTCGAGCACGTCGCCCGCGCCGAGCAGGTTCGCGCGCGTGTTGACGAGGTTCAGGCCGAACAGACCCCAGCTCACGCTGTCGGGCCGCACGTAGGTGAGCGGATTGCCGGCATAGTCGACGGCAAGGCCCGCCGTGTCGCGCACGGTGCTCGGGCCGAGCAGCGGCAGCACGAGGTACGGGCCGCTCGGCACGCCGTAGTGGCCGAGCGTGATGCCGAAGTCGTTCGCATGCTTCGGCAGGTTCGCGAGCGTCGCGACGTCGAACAGGCCGCCGACGCCGAACACCGTGTTGATCACAACCCGCATGATGTCGCCAACGCCGTCGGCGATCTTCAGCTGCACGAGGTTGTTCGCCGCGATATAGACGTCGCCGATGTTCGAGAAGAAGTTCGTCACGCTGTCGCGCATCGGCTGCGGCACCGCCCATTGGTAGCCGCGCGCGACGGGCTTGAGCGCGTATTGGTCGACCGTGTCGTTGAACGTGTACATCGTCCGGTTGAAGCCTTCCAGCGGATCGCCCTTCGTCGGCGTCTGCACGGTCGCGCAACCGCTGAATGCCGCGGCCGCCGTGATCGCCAGCACCGCTTGGCTGATGCGGATCGTCTGCATGATGTTCTTCCCCTCGTTTCTTCTGTCGTGTTCCGCTTGCGCGACGTTCAATGCGCCGCCGCGCCCGATGCAGCCGGCGCCGGCGCGCCCGACGCCGCGGCGGCCGGCTTCGCGCCGCCCGCGTCCGCGGCCTTGCTGTACAGGAATTGGCCGATCAGGTTCTCGAGCACGATCGCAGACTGCGTCATCGCGATCGTATCGCCCGCCTTCAGCATTTCCGTGTCGCCGCCCGGCTCGAGGCCGATGTACTGCTCGCCGAGCAGGCCCGACGTCAGGATCTTCGCCGACGAATCCTTCGGAAACTGATACTGCTTGTCGAGATCGATCGTGACGAGCGCCTGGTAGGTGTTCGTGTCGAAGCCGATCGAGCCGACGCGGCCGACGACGACGCCCGCGCTCTTCACGGCGGCGCGCGGCTTCAGGCCGCCGATGTTGTCGAACTTCAGCTTGACCGCGTAAGTCGGCTGAAACGACAGCGAACTCATGTTGCCGACTTTCAGCGCGAGGAACAGCAACGCGAGAAAGCCCAACACTACGAAGAGGCCGACCCAGAAGTCGAGAGCAATCTTTTTCATCGTCATCCCAGAAAAGGCTTAGCTGAACATCAACGCGGTCAGCAGGAAATCGAGGCCGAGTACGGCGAGCGATGCGTACACGACAGTCTTGGTCGTCGCGCGCGACACGCCCTCGGGCGTCGGCTTCGCTTCGTAACCCTGAAACAGTGCAATAAACGTGACGGCGAAACCGAACACGATGCTCTTCAGCACGCCGTTGCCGATGTCGGCCCACACTTCGACGCCGCCTTGCATCTGCGACCAGAACGCGCCGGGGTCGACGCCGATCAGCAGCACGCCGACGATATAGCCGCCGAGCACGCCGACCGCGCTGAAGATCGCGGCGAGGAGCGGCATCGCGATGACGCCCGCCCACATCCGCGGTGCGATCACATTCTTGAGCGGGTCGACCGCCATCATCTCGAGCGCGGTGAGCTGCTCGCCCGCCTTCATGAGGCCGATCTCGGCCGTGAGCGATGTGCCCGCGCGGCCCGCGAACAGGAGCGCCGACACGACGGGGCCGAGCTCGCGCACGAGCGACAGCGCGACGAGCAGGCCGAGCGCCTGCTCGGAGCCGTAGCGGTTCAGCGTGTAGTAGCCCTGCAGGCCGAGCACGAAGCCGACGAAGAGGCCCGACACGGCGATGATCACGAACGAATAATTGCCGAGGAAGTGGATCTGCTTCGTGACGAGCCGCGGCCGCCTCAGCAGCGAGAAGAACTCGAGCACGACGCGCACGAACATCCGGGTCGCGTAGCCCGCGCGCTCGAGTCCGCCGAGCACGAAACGTCCGATCGCGCTAATCATCTGCGCCCTCCGCCAAGGCCGAAATCCGCCGCGAGCGGCTGGCTCATGTAGTGAAATTTGAACGGGCCGTCCGGCGCGCCGTCGATGAACTGGCGCACGCTCGGATCGGTCGACGCGCGAAGCGCGTCGGGCGTGCCCTCGGCGAGGACGCCGCCGTTCGCGAGGAAGTAGACGTAGTCGGCGATCGCGAACGATTCCGGCACGTCGTGCGTGACGAGGATCGACGTCGCGCCGAGCGCGTGGTTCAGCGTGCGGATCAGGTTCGCTGTGATGCCGAGTGAAATCGGGTCAAGCCCCGCGAACGGCTCGTCGTACATGATGAGTTGCGGATCGAGCGCGATCGCGCGCGCGAGCGCGATGCGCCGCGCCATCCCGCCTGATACTTCGGACGGCATCAGGTTGCGCGCGCCGCGCAGGCCCACCGCGTTGAGCTTCATCAGCACGAGATCGCGGATCAGGTCTTCTGGCAGGTTCGTGTGCTCGCGAAGCGCGAATGCGACGTTGTCGAACACCGACATGTCGGTGAAGAGCGCGCCGAACTGGAACAGCATGCCCATCTTTCGGCGCAGCGCGTACAGGCCGTCGCGCGTCTGCGCGCCGACGTCGGCGCCGTCGAACAGCACCTGGCCGCGGCGCGCACGCACGAGGCCGCCGATCAGGCGCAGCACGGTGGTCTTGCCGCAGCCGGAACCGCCCATCACCGCGACCACCTGGCCGCGCGCGAAGCGCATGTTCAGGTTCGACAGGACGAGACGATCGCCGTAGCCGAAATCGACGTCGTGAAGCGCTAGCAGGGACTCGGAGGAGAAGCTCACGGAGCTGACAATCCTTATACGCAGAACGCCGAATTATAGGGCCTGCATTCGAATGATGTCGTGAAGGCCTCTCAGGCGTTCCAGTCAGAGATTGTCAAATTATCGTCCGAATATTTGCTGCATCGCAATGATCGCCGCTCGATAGTCGGCAGCGGCCGTGACCGCGCTGACGACGGCCGCGCTGCCGACGCCCGCCGCCAGCACGGCGCCGAGCGTGTCGACGGTGATGCCGCCGATCGCGACGAGCGGCGCCTGCGGCCCCGCGAAGCGCGCATAGCGCGCGAGCCGCGCCAACCCCTGCGGCGGCGCGGCGACCGCCTTCGTCGCGGTCGCGAACACCGGGCCGAGCGCGAGGTAGCTCGGTCTCACCTGCAGCGCGACGAGCATTTCGTAATACCCGTGGCTCGACAGCCCGAGCCGCACGCCGGCCTGCGCGATCGCCGCGAGATCGGCTGTTTCGAGGTCTTCCTGGCCGAGGTGGATGCCGTACGCGCCCGCGTCGAGCGCGAGCCGCCAGTGATCGTTGATGAACACGCGCGCGTCCGGATGACGGCGGCCCGCGGCGACGGCCCGCCCGATCTGGGCGCGCAGCGCGTCGGGCGACGCATCCTTCACGCGCAGTTGCACCGTCTTCACGCCGCAGTCGAGCACCCGCTCGACCCATTCGGCGCTCGGCAGCACCGGATACAGGCCGAGCCGCTGCGGGCACGCCGGGAACGCGCGCTCGGGCGACGCGGCCACATCGAGCGCGCGCGGAAAGCGTACCGGATCGACCGGCCAGGGATCGTCGCCGCGCGCCTCGTCGCCGTCGCGCCACGCGAGCGCGAGCACGAGCGCGTCAGTCGCCGGAAAGCCGCAATCGAGGAACGCGGCGAGCGCGGCGATCCAGTCTTCGGCGAGCGGCGCGCGCGCGGCGAGCGCATGGCGCGCCGCGCCGGCGTACAGCGTCGCCGACGTGTCGTCGATGACGATCGCCTGCGCGCCCGCCGCGGTCAGCCGCGCGAGATGGGCGGCGTCGGCATCGGCGTCGCCCGCGGTCGCGACCCACAGGTCGCCCGCGCGCGGATGCTCGGGCGGCGCGAGGCAGATCCGCGAGCGCGCCGCGGGCTGCGGCCACACGCCGAGCGTCGCGCGAATTCGCTCGGCGGCCTCGGTGAGCTCGTCGGCGGGCGGCCAGAACGCGTCGTGCAGCGCGGCGCTCATGCGTGGCTCCCGTCCTGGTGCCAGAACGGCATCCCGACGACGGGCGTGCTCGCGTGCGCGGTCTCGCGCGCGTCCATCGGCCCGGCCAGGTACGCGGCGCGCCCCGCCTCGACGCCCTGCGCGAACGCGCGCGCCATGATCTCCGGATGCGTCGCCTGCGACACGGCGGTGTTGAGCAGCACGCCGTCGAAGCCCCACTCCATCACCTGGCACGCGTGCGACGGCACGCCGAGCCCCGCGTCGACGATGAGCGGCACGTCCGGCAACCGCTCGCGCAGCACGCGCAGCCCGTACGGGTTCACGACGCCCTTGCCGGTGCCGATCGGCGCGCCCCACGGCATCAGCGCCTCGCAGCCCGCATCGAGCAGGCGCCGGCCGATCACGAGATCCTCGGTGCAGTACGGCAGCACCTTGAAGCCATCCTTCACGAGCAGCGTTGCCGCTTCGATGAGGCCGACCGGGTCCGGCTGCAGCGTGTAATCGTCGCCGATCAGCTCGAGCTTGATCCAGTCGGTCTCGAACACTTCGCGCGCCATCTGCGCGGTCGTCACCGCCTCGGCGACCGTCTGGCAGCCCGCCGTGTTCGGCAACAGCGGCACGTTGTGGCGCTTGAGCAGATCGAAGAAGCCGGCCTCGGCCGCGCCGGCGTTCATCTGGCGCCGCAGCGCGACCGTCACCATGCCCGGCCGCGCGGCGGCGATCGAATCGGACAGCGACTGCAGCGACGGATAGCGCGACGTGCCGAGCAGCACGCGGCTCGCGAAGGTTGTGCCGTGCAGCGTGAGCGTGTCGGCGGAAGAAAGGGGCGTCATCGGAAGATCCTGTGGGGGCGGGTTGCAGGGACGAAGCTGGCGCGCCAACGCGTCAGCCGCCTGCGACCGGATGCACGATGTCGAGCTTGTCGCCCGCGGCGAGCGCGCGTGCCGCGTGCTGCGTGCGCGCGACGAACGCGCCGTTGATCGCGACCGCGAACGGCGGCCGCGCGCCGTATGCGGCGAGCGCGTCGGCGAGCGTCGCGCCGTCGGGCAGCGTGAGCGTCTGTTGATTGATCTGGATGTCCATGATGCTGTCGATATCGATTGATCGGATCGCGGGCCGCGCTCACGCGGGCGCGTGCGCCGCGCCGTGCTGCAGCAGCGCCGGCCAGCGCGCGTCGTCGCGCCACGCGGCGAACGTGTCGGCATCCTTCACCGTACGCTCGATCAGCGCCCGTGCGAAGCGGGCCGCGGTGTCGGCGAGTTCCGGCGCGATCATGAAGCCGTGCCGGTACAGACCGTTGACCGCGAGCGTCGCGCCGCCGTCCCAGACGAGCGCCGGGCGATGGTCGGGCAGCGTCGGCCGGCATTGCGAATTCAGCTCGAGAATGCGCGCCTCGCCGAACGCCGGATGCACCGAGAACGCGGCGCTCAGCAGCTCGAGCGCCGAGCGCACGCTGACGGGCGACATGTCCTCGCCTTCGATCTCGGTCGCGCCGATCACGTAGAGATCGTTCTCCTTCGGCGCGACGTAGAGCGGATAGCGCGGATGCAGAAGCCGCACGGGGCGCGTGAGGCCGATGCCCGGCGCGTGCACGCGCGCGACCTCGCCGCGAATCCCGCGCAGCGTCGGCATCTGCGCCTTCGCGCCGAGCCCGCGGCAATCGATCGTGATGCGCGCGGCGGGCGCCGCCTGCGGCTCGATTGCGGCGTTCCAGTGCGCGTCGACGCCGCGCTCGGCAAGGCCCGCGGCGAGCGCGTGCAGCACCTGGCGGTTGTCGAGCTGGCCTTCGCGCGGCAGCAGGAGGCCGTGCGCGAAGCGCCCGGCGAGCGCCGGCTCGGCCGCGTCGACCTGTGCGCCCGCGAGCGCGACGAGGCCGCCGTCGAGCAGCTCGGCGCTCGCGTTCGCGCGCACGCGGCGCTCGAAGAGCGGCGCTTCCGCGCGATCCGCGTGATGCCAGACGACAAGCGTGCCGTTGCGCTGGAAGAACACGGGCTCGGGCAGCTCGGCGAGCCAGCGCGGCCAGAGGTCGAACGATGCGACGCCGAGATCGGTGATGAAGCGCTCGGCGCTCGCCGCTTCGGCGAGCGGCGCGAGCATCGCCGCCGCGACCCACGCGGCGGAACCCGAGCCCGCCGCGTCGCCGCGCTCGTAGAGCGCGACGCGGTGACCCGCGCCCGCGAAGCGCCACGCGATCAGGCGGCCGACGAGGCCGCCGCCCAGCACCGCGAAATCGGGTTCAGACGCGTGCAGGTTCATCGCATCCGCCCGTCGTGTTCGTCACCAAGAGACGGCCCGAAAGGCGGGCCGGGGAAGCCGCCGCGGCCGACGGCTCGCAGCGAAGCAAAAGAACTGAAGATTGCACGGTCATCGATACCTTCCGTCACGCGCGAAGATGCGCACCCAAAAGGACGAAACCGGCGACTGAGGCCGGCCGGAACCATGCGACGCGCAGCTCGACAAAGCGACGGCGGCGGGCGCGGCCCGGCGGGATCGGAAACTTCCCGCGCCGGTATTACCCGGATCGAGTGCGAAGGGTCTCTCTCAGCCTCGCCGCGCATCCGGCCGTGCCGATCGGCAGGGCCGAGGCGCGCGAAGCACCCCTGTTTCGTCGACGGCCATTAGACCATAAAAGCGGAAACGGCCGCAAACCTCGCAGTGCGGCAAATTCGCCCGCCGCACTGCGGCGCTGGCACAATGCCCGCTGGGCACGGCGCGCGAGCGGCATCGCGGCGGCGGCGTGCCGATGTCGCTCCCGGCGTTAAGCGCCGTTTAAGGCATGCTCGCCAGAATCCGCGGCACGCCCGCCGCGCGGCGGCGCCGAACGGGCGCGCCGGGCGCGGCGCAGCCGTCCGCCCGGCGTCGCCGGCCTCACATCAGGAAGCTCATGACTCAATCGATGCAAGCCCTCGCCCCCGTTCCGGACGACCCGTCGCGACATCCGTCTCCGATATCCACGTGGAGCCTCATCAAGCCCTATTGGGTCTCCGAAGAGTGGAAGGTCGCGTGGGGACTGCTCGTCACGATCGTCGCGATCAACCTGACGCTCGTGTGGATCAACGTGCGGATCAACTCGTGGAGCGCATCGTTCTACAACGCGCTGCAATCGAAGGACGTGCGCGACTTCCCGAGCCTGCTGATCACGTTCGCGGTGCTCGCGTTCGCGTTCATCATCCTCGCGGTATACAGCCTCTACCTGCGGCAGATGCTCGGCTTCCGCTGGCGCCAGTGGCTGACGACGCGCTTCCTGCACGAATGGCTCGGCGACCGCAACTTCTACCGGATCGAGCGCGACCGGCTCGCCGACAACCCCGACCAGCGGATCGCAGACGACCTGCAGTCGCTCGCGTCGACGACGCTGTCGCTGTCGCTCGATCTGCTGTCGACGGTCGTCACGCTGATCTCGTTCGCGACGATCCTCTGGTCGATCGCCGGCGCGGCGACGATCACGCTCGGCGGCCATGCGATCACGATCCCCGGCTACATGGTGTGGGTCGCGATGATCTACGCGATCGCCGGCTCGTACGTAATGCACCGCTTCGGCCATCCGCTCGTGTCGATCAACTACCAGCAGCAGCGCGTCGAGGCGGACTTCCGCTTCAGTCTGATCCGCATCCGCGAGAACGCCGAGCAGATCGCGTTCTACGACGGCGAGCCCGTCGAGACCGCGCACGAGCAGAACCTGTTCCAGCGGATCCGCGAGAACTGGTGGCGCGTGATGCGCTACACGAAGCGTCTCACGTTCGTGCTGAACTTCTACGCGCAGCTCGCGAGCCTCTTTCCGATCGCGGTCGCCGCGCCCCGCTACTTCGCGGGCGCGTTCACGTTCGGCGTGCTGATACAGATCAGCCGTGCGTTCAGCACCGTCAGCGACTCGTTCTCATGGTTCATCAACAGTTACGGCACGCTCGCCGAGTGGCGCGCGACCGTCAACCGTCTGCGCGAATTCAAGCGTGTGATGGGCGCGTCGCACCTGAAGGAAGCGATGTCGCCCGCGACCGAGCACGGCGGCATCAACCTGCACTACGTCGACACGGCCGAAATCACGACGTCGGGCCTGAAGCTCGCGCTGCCGAATGGCGCGGCGCTCGCGTCGATTGGCGACGTCGCGATCCAGCCCGGCTCGCGCTGGCTCGTGCGCGGGCCGTCCGGCTCCGGCAAGAGCACGCTGATGCGCGCGCTCGCGGGCCTCTGGCCGTTCGGCGACGGCGCGATCGATGCGCCCGTCGACGCGCGGATGATGTTCGTCCCGCAGCAGAGCTACCTGCCGATCGGCACGCTGAAGGCGGCGCTCGCGTATCCGTCGGCCGTCGACACGTTCAGCGACGACGCATGCCGCGACGCGCTGCGCGCATGCAGCCTCGGCGACTACGCAGAGCGGCTCGGCGAGACCGGCCACTGGACGCGCATCCTGTCGCCCGGCGAGCAGCAGCGTCTCGCGGGCGCGCGCGTGCTGCTGCACAAGCCCGACTATCTGTTCCTCGACGAAGCGACGAGCGCGCTCGACGCCGACAACGAAGCGCGCCTCTACCGGCTCTTCGACGAGCGGCTGCCGAAGGCGGCGATCGTCAGCATCGCGCACCGCGAATCGGTCGCGTCGTTCCACGAGCAGACGCTCGACGTGCGCCGCGATGAAGCGAGGGTCGCCGCGTGAGCGTTGCGCGTTCTCGCGTCGTGCTGATCGCGGGATCGGGGATCGGGGATCGGGGCTCGGGGATCGGCGCGGCGCCCGGCGTCGCGCTGATGCGGCCGTGCGCACGGTGCGGGCGAAGCCGCGCGCGTGCGGCTCGCCGCGGTGGCCGATCGATGCCGCGCGGCGGGCGCCGCATGCGCGACGTTCGCCGCGGATCTCGTCGCCGGGCACGAGCCGGAGATCGATCTCGACGAGTTGACGCCCATCGAAGATTGATTGCCCACCCGCCTGGCGGATGACGCGAGCTGCGGACAACAAAAGAACTGCAAGCGGAAACGGCACTGAGAAGCACCGAGGCCAGGTAGTGTCGCCGAACGCCGGTCGGCGACACAGCCGGTCATTTCGTTAGATGAGCAAAAGAAAGGCTATCGAACGACAAGCGGCCAACGCCGCGATCGCTTCGGGAGCCTGAGCATTCAGCGAAATGCCGATCAACGACAACGCCCCGCGCTACGCTAGCCCCACCGTCATCCACGCAGCGCCGCCGACGCGAGCACCCGATGCTCGGCGCCCGGGCGCGTGAGAATGCTCTCGTAGAGCGTGAGCGCTTCGAACCGCAACGCGAGCGGCATGCCGCTCGCGGCATCGTTCGCGCTGTCGACCGCCACGCGATGCGCGTCGCGCGGAAACCGCGCGATCGTCACGTGCGGCTTGAACGCGCGGCTGTCGGGCGGCAAGCCGAGCTCGCGCAACGTGCCGCCCACCCGCTCGCCGAGCGCGAGCAATTGAGGCTGCGGCGCGAGCTCCGCAACGACGAGCCGCGCATGCGCGGTGCTCGGCCAGCAGACGACGCGCTCGACGTCGACGGGCGGCACCGCGTCGAGCGCCGCGAGTTCGGCAAGGCGTGCGCCGAGCCGCTCGCTCTTCGTCCGCTCGACTGCGCCGAGGAACGCGATCGTCACGTGCAATTGATCGCGCGACGTACGCCGCGCGCCGGCGGCGACGGGCAAAGCCGCGAGCGCGTCGCGCGACGCCCGATCGAGCGTGAGCGCGACGAAGCAGCGCAGCCGGTCGCCCGCCATCGTCACCGCGCGGAGCCGAGCGGCTCCGCGGCCTGAGCCGCGCCCGCGACACCCGCGCCGCGCGCCGCCGCGAGCTTGTCGCCCTGCGGCAGCGGCCCGTGGTCGCCCCACACGTCTTCCGGGAGCACCTTGGCGAGCGCGGGAATCGTCTTGCGCGTGAACACCGGATCGGCCACGCCCGCCGCGCGCTGGCGCTGGTAATCGCGCCACGCTGCAAGCGCGTACTTGCCGAGCGCGAGAATCGCGAGCAGGTTGATGAGCGCCATCAGGCCCATGCTCGTGTCGGCCATCGCCCACACGAGCGGCAGTTGGCCGACGCTGCCGAACATCACCATCCCGAGCACCGCGAGACGGAAAATCAGCAGCGCGCCGCGGCGCCGCGTGACGAACTCGACGTTGCCTTCCGCATACGCGTAGTTGCCGATCACCGACGAGAACGCGAGGAAGAAGATCGCCACCGCCATGTAGATGCCTCCCCAGTCGCCGACGTGGCTCGAGATCGCGCGCTGCGTGAGCGCCGCGCCTTCCATCGACGTGCCCGGCTCGTACTGCCCCGACAACAGGATCACGAACGCGGTCGCGCTGCAGATCACGATCGTGTCGACGAACACGCCGAGCATCTGGATCAGGCCCTGCGTGACCGGATGCCGCGTGCTCGCGGTCGCGGCCGCGTTCGGCGCGCTGCCCATCCCGGCTTCGTTCGAGAACAGGCCGCGCTTCACGCCGATCGACACCGCCTGGCTCACCGCATAGCCGGCGAAGCCGCCCGCCGCCTGATCGAGGCCGAACGCGCTCTTCACGATGAGCACGATCATCTCCGGCACGAGCGCGACATGCGTCGCGACCGCGTAGACGGCGAGCGCGAGATAGCCGATCGCCATCACGGGCACGATCACCTGCGCGACGTGCGCGATCCGGCGAATGCCGCCGAAGATGATCGGCGCCGTCAGCGCGACGAGCCCGAGCCCGACCGCGGCGCGGCTGAAGCCGAACGACGTGTTGAACGCCTCGGCGATCGCATTCGCCTGCACCGCGTTGAACACGAAGCCGAACGCGAGGATCAGCGACAGCGAGAACAGCACGCCGAAGCCGCGCGAGCGCAGCCCGATCTGGATGTAGTACGCGGGACCGCCGCGATACGTGCCGTCATGATGCGACACCTTGAAGATTTGCGCGAGCGTCGCTTCGACGAACGCGGACGACATCCCGACGAGCGCCGTCATCCACATCCAGAAGATCGCGCCCGGGCCGCCCACCGTCATCGCGACCGCGACGCCCGCGATGTTGCCCGTGCCGACGCGGCTCGCGAGCCCGGTCGCGAACGCCTGGAACGACGAGATGCTGCCCGGCTCGCCCTTGCTGCCGACGAGGCGCATGCTGAGGAACAGCGCGCGCAGCTGGATCATCCTGAAGCGCAGCGTGAACCACACGCCGGCGCCGAGCAGCAGCGCAATCAGCACGTAGTTCCAGAGAATGCCGTTGATCCCGTCGATCAACGTATGCACAAAGCCTTCCATCCATCATCTCCTGATTTGGGGGCGGATTATTCTTGATTCCGGTCATAGCCGGCCGAGGGCCGACATGATATGACAGGTTTCGCCGACACTTACAAAATGAAATTTTTGTAGAGAAAGATGAAAGGATGTGCACGATGCGCGGCGCCCATCGACGACGCCTTCGCGATCCGTGCGACGCGCGCGCCGCCGAGCGATCGCGCATAAAAAAACCGGGCGCCCTAATGGACGCCCGGTTCGTCGAAACGACGCTTTGGCGAACGATGCTCGCTCAGCGCGGCAGTTCCGAGCTGCCCGTCAGGTACGCATCGACCGAGCGCGCGCACTGTCGGCCTTCGCGGATCGCCCAGACGACGAGCGACTGGCCCCGGCGCATGTCGCCCGCGGCGAACACCTTGTCGACCGACGTGTAGTACGCGCGATCGCCTTCGGTGCCCGCACGCGCGTTGCCGCGCGCGTCCTTCGCGACGCCGAACGCGTCGAGCACGGGCGCGGCCGGCTGCGTGAAGCCCATCGCGAGCAGCACGAGATCGGCCTTGATCTCGAACTCGGAATTCGGCACTTCCTGCATCTTGCCGTCGACCCACGCGACGCGCACCGCGATCAGCTTCTCGACCTTGCCGTTCTTGCCTTCGAAGCGCTTCGTCGCGACCGCCCAGTCGCGCTCGCAGCCTTCGTCGTGCGACGATGACGTGCGCAGCTTGATCGGCCAGTACGGCCACACGAGCGGCTTGTTCTCCGCTTCGGGCGGCTGCGGCAGCAGCTCGAACTGCGTGATGTGCTTCGCGCCGTGGCGGTTCGACGTGCCGACGCAGTCCGAGCCCGTATCGCCGCCGCCGATCACGACGACGTGCTTGCCCTTCGCGAGCAGTTGATCGGGCACCTTGTCGCCCGCGTTCACCTTGTTCTGCTGCGGCAGGAAATCCATCGCGTAATGGATGCCCGCGAGCTCGCGGCCCGGCACCGGCAGATCGCGCGGCGTTTCCGAGCCGCCCGCGATCACGACCGCGTCGAACGCGTCCTTCAGCGTGTCGGGCGAGATCGTTTCCTTCGCCATGTTGCCGATCGATTCGGGCAGCGGCTCGCGGCCGATGAACACGCTCGAGCGGAACGTCACGCCTTCCGCCTCCATCTGGCGCATCCGGCGGTCGATCAGCCACTTCTCGAGCTTGAAGTCGGGGATTCCGTAGCGCAGCAGGCCGCCGATCCGGTCGCTCTTCTCGAACACCGTCACCTCGTGGCCCGCGCGCGCGAGCTGCTGCGCGGCGGCGAGGCCCGCGGGGCCCGAGCCGACGACCGCGACCTTCTTGCCCGTCTTGTGCGCGGCCGGCTGCGGCTCGACCCAGCCTTCCGACCACGCCTTGTCGATGATCGCGTGCTCGATCGACTTGATGCCGACGGGATCGTCGTTGATCCCGAGCGTGCACGCCGCTTCGCACGGCGCCGGACAGATGCGGCCCGTGAACTCGGGGAAGTTGTTCGTCGAGTGCAGCACTTCGATCGCCTGCCGCCAATCGTGGCGATACACGAGATCGTTGAAATCCGGAATGATGTTGTTGACGGGGCACCCGCTGTTGCAGAACGGGATGCCGCAATCCATGCAGCGCGCGCCCTGGATCTTCGCGTCCTCATCGGTGAGTGCCGCGACGAATTCCTTGTAGTGCTTCACGCGCGTGAGCGGTGCTTCGTACGCCTCGTGGCGGCGTTCGAACTCCAGAAAACCGGTTGCCTTGCCCATAAGGTTCTCTTCTGAATCTGTTGAATCGAGTAAGGGGGACCCGCACCCGTCCATCGGACGGGCGCGTTCGCTATGTCGTCGAGCCGCCCTGCATCAGGCGGCGAGCACCTCGTTGGCTTTCTTCTTCGCGCCGATTTCGCCGAGCGCGCGCTTGTATTCGTGCGGGAACACCTTCACGAACTGGCGGCGCGCCGCATCCCAGTTCTCGAGCAGCGACTTCGCGCGCGGCGAGCCGGTGAACTGGAAGTGACGCTCGACGAGCCCCTTGAGGAGCGCTTCGTCCGTCACGCCGACGTGCCAGAGTGCGGGATCGACCGTGCGCTCCTGCTCGGCCTGCTGCAGCACCGGATCGAGCGCGACCATCGCCTTGTTGCACTTCGCGGCGAACGTGCCGTCCGGGTCGTACACGTATGCGACGCCGCCCGACATGCCCGCGGCGAAGTTGCGCCCGGTCTCGCCGAGCACGACGACCGTGCCGCCCGTCATGTATTCGCAGCCGTGATCGCCCGTACCTTCGACGACCGCCGTCGCGCCCGAGTTGCGCACGCAGAAGCGCTCGCCCGCGACGCCGCGGAAGAACGCTTCGCCTTCGAGCGCGCCGTACATCACCGTGTTGCCGCAGATGATGTTCTCCTCGGACTTGCCGCGGAAGTCGTTGGTCGGACGGATGATGATCCGGCCGCCCGACAGGCCCTTGCCGACGTAATCGTTGCCGTCGCCGACGAGGTCGAGCGTCACGCCCTTCGCGAGAAACGCGCCGAAGCTCTGGCCCGCCGTGCCCTTCAACTGGATGTGGACCGCGTCGTCGGCGAGGCCGTCGTGACCGTGCTTCTTCGCGATCGCGCCGGACAGCATCGCGCCGACCGTGCGGTTCACGTTGCGCACCGGCTGGATGAACGACACGTGCTCGCCGTTCTCGATCGCGGCCTTCGCTTTCTCGATCAGCGTGTGGTCGAGCGAGCGCTCGAGGCCGTGGTCCTGCGACTCGAGGTGGCGGCGCGCAATGCCCTCGCAGCCTTCCGGCTGATAGAACACGCGCGTGAAGTCGAGGCCCTTCGCCTTCCAGTGCTCGACGCCGCGGCGCATGTCGAGCAGATCGGCGCGGCCGACGAGATCGTCGAACTTCGCGATGCCGAGCTGCGCCATGATCTCGCGCGCTTCCTCGGCGACGAAGAAGAAGTAGTTGACGACGTGCTCGGGCTGGCCCGAGAACTTCGCGCGCAGCACGGGGTCCTGCGTCGCGACGCCGACCGGGCACGTGTTCAGATGGCACTTGCGCATCATGATGCAGCCTTCGACGACGAGCGGCGCCGTCGCGAAGCCGAATTCGTCCGCGCCGAGGAGCGCGCCGATCACGATGTCGCGCCCCGTCTTCATCTGGCCGTCGGCCTGCACGCGGATGCGGCCGCGCAGGCGGTTCAGCACGAGCGTCTGCTGCGTCTCGGCGAGGCCGAGCTCCCACGGCGTGCCCGCGTGCTTGATCGACGACAGCGGCGAGGCGCCCGTGCCGCCGTCATGCCCCGCGATCACGACGTGATCGGCCTTCGCCTTCGCGACGCCCGCCGCGACCGTGCCGACGCCCACTTCCGACACGAGCTTCACCGAGATGCTCGCGACCGGATTGACGTTCTTCAGGTCGTGGATCAGTTGCGCGAGATCTTCGATCGAATAGATGTCGTGGTGCGGCGGCGGCGAGATGAGACCGACGCCCGGCACCGAATAGCGCAGCTTGCCGATGTACTCGGACACCTTGTGGCCCGGCAACTGGCCGCCTTCGCCCGGCTTCGCGCCCTGCGCCATCTTGATCTGGATCTGGTCCGCCGACGCGAGGTACTCGGCCGTCACGCCGAAGCGGCCCGATGCGACCTGCTTGATCTTCGAGCGCAGCGAATCGCCTTCCTTGAGCGGAATGTCGCGGACGATTTCGTCGCCGATCACCGACTTCAGCGTGTCGCCGACCTTGATCGGAATGCCGCGCAGCTCGTTGCGATAGCGGTGCTCGTCCTCGCCGCCTTCGCCGGTGTTCGACTTGCCGCCGATCCGGTTCATCGCGATCGCGAGCGTCGTGTGCGCTTCCGTGCTGATCGAGCCGAGCGACATCGCGCCCGTCGCGAAGCGCTTGACGATGTCCTTCGCCGACTCGACTTCGTCGATCGGAATCGCCTTCATCGGATCGACCTTGAACTCGAACAGGCCGCGCAGCGTCATGTGGCGCTTGGTCTGATCGTTGATGAGGTGCGCATATTCCTTGTACGTCTGGTACGAGTTGCCGCGCGTCGCGTGCTGCAGCTTCGCGATCGAATCGGGCGTCCACATGTGGTCTTCGCCGCGCACGCGGAACGCGTACTCGCCGCCCGCGTCAAGCATGTCGGCGAGCACCGGGTTGTCGCCGAACGCGTCGCGGTGCATGCGGATCGCCTCGTCGGCCACGTCGAACAGGCCGATGCCGCCCACCTTCGACGCCGTGCCCTTGAAGTACTTCTCGACGAGATCGGTCGACAGGCCGAGGGCCTCGAAGATCTGCGCGCCGGTGTACGACATGTAGGTGGAGATGCCCATCTTCGACATCACCTTCTGCAGGCCCTTGCCGACCGCCTTCGTGAAGTTGTAGATCGCCTTCTCCGGCGACAGGTCGCCCGGCAGGCCTTGCGCCATCTTCGCGAGCGTTTCCATCGCGAGGTACGGGTGCACGGCTTCCGCGCCGTAGCCGGCCAGCAGCGCGAAGTGGTGCGTCTCGCGCGCGGAGCCCGTCTCGACGACGAGGCCCGTGCTCGTGCGCAGCCCCTGCTGCACGAGGTGCGTGTGGATCGCCGACGTCGCGAGGAGCGCCGGGATCGCGACGTTCTCGGCGTCCGTCTTGCGGTCCGACACGATGAGGATGTTGTAGCCCGACTTCACCGCGTCGACGGCCTCCGCGCACAGCGACGCGAGGCGCGCCTCGATGCCTTCCTTGTCCCACGCGACCGGATAGCAGATGTTCAGCTCGTACGCGCTGAACTTGCCGCCCGTGTAGCGATCGATCGAGCGGATCTTCGCGATGTCCTTGAAGTCGAGCACGGGCTGCGACACTTCGAGGCGCATCGGCGGGTTGATGTTGTTCGTGTCGAGCAGGTTCGGCTTCGGGCCGATGAACGACACGAGCGACATCACCATGTTCTCGCGGATCGGGTCGATCGGCGGGTTCGTGACCTGCGCGAACAGTTGCTTGAAGTAGTGATAGAGCGTCTTGTTCTTGTTCGACATGACGGCCAACGGCGAATCGTTGCCCATCGAGCCGACCGCTTCCTCGCCCTGCTGCGCCATCGGGGCCATCAGGAACTTGAGGTCTTCCTGCGTGTAGCCGAACGCCTGCTGGCGATCGAGCAGCACAGCCGACGCGCGGCGCTCGGCCGCGACGTCCGCGTCCTCCGGCTCGATCTCGTCGAGCTTGATGCGGACCGCGTCGATCCAGCTCTTGTACGGCTTCGCGTTCGCGAGGTTGTCCTTCAGCTCCTTGTCGTCGATGATCCGGCCGTGCTCCATGTCGATCAGGAACATCTTGCCCGGCTGCAGACGCCACTTCTTGACGATCTTCGATTCGGGAATCGGCAGCACGCCCGATTCCGACGCCATGATCACGAGATCGTCGTCGGTGATGATGTAGCGGGCCGGACGCAGGCCGTTGCGGTCGAGCGTCGCGCCGATCTGGCGGCCGTCGGTGAACGCGATCGCGGCGGGACCGTCCCACGGCTCCATCATCGCGGCGTGGTATTCGTAGAACGCGCGGCGGTTGTCGTCCATCAGCGTGTGCTGTTCCCACGCTTCCGGAATCATCATCATCACCGCGTGCACGAGCGGATAGCCGGCCATCACGAGCAGTTCGAGGCAGTTGTCGAACGAAGCCGTATCCGACTGGCCCGGATAGATCAGCGGCCAAAGCTTCGGCAGATCGTCGCCGAGCACGTGCGACGCGATCGCGCCGGTACGCGCATTCAGCCAGTTGACGTTGCCCTTCACCGTGTTGATTTCGCCGTTGTGCGCGATCATCCGGTACGGGTGGGCCAGCTCCCACGCGGGGAACGTGTTCGTCGAGAAGCGCTGGTGCACGAGCGCGAGCGCGGAGACGACGCGCTCGTCCTGCAGATCGCGGTAGTACACGCCGACCTGGCCGGCGAGCAGCAGGCCCTTGTAGACGACCGTGCGCGCGGACATCGACGGCACGAAGTACTCCTTGCCGTGCTTGAGCTTGAGCGCCTGGATCCGGTGGCTCGCGGTCTTGCGGATCACGTAGAGCTTGCGCTCGAGCGCGTCCGTCACCATCACGTCCTTGCCGCGGCCGATGAAGATCTGGCGGATCACGGGCTCGCTCGCCTTCACCGCGGGCGAGATCGGCATCGCATGATCGACCGGCACATCGCGCCAGCCGAGCACGACCTGGCCTTCCGCCTTCACCGTGCGCTCGAGCTCCTGCTCGCACGCGATCCGCGACGCGCTCTCCTTCGGCAGGAAGATCATGCCTACCCCATATTCGCCGGCGGGCGGCAGCGTCACGCTCTGCTTCGCCATCTCCTCGCGATAGAACGCGTTCGGGATCTGGATCAGGATGCCCGCGCCGTCGCCCATCAGCGGATCGGCACCGACCGCGCCGCGGTGATCGAGATTCTCGAGGATCTTCAGACCCTGCTCGACGATTTCGTGGGTCTTCTTGCCCTTGATGTGAGCGACGAAGCCGACGCCACAGGCATCGTGCTCGTTTTGCGGGTCGTACAGACCTTGCGCGGCGGGAATCGCGCTCTGCGGCTGCTGGTGGTCGATCATGGGGACACCGTCTGTAATGGGCCTAACGGCCGTTGAACCATTTGCTTGTTGCCCGTCGCCCCCGCCTCCCGGTGGAGCGCAACGCGGCCGGCCGGGACAGAGCGCAGCGCGCCCGGACCGCCGGAATTCGGAATATACGCGACGAATCAATGGAATAGCAAATTAATGCCGATGATACGCCCCCAATTATCATCTTGGTGCGCGATCACGCTGTTTTATTAGGGCCGCATTAAAATGGGGCAAAAATAAGCGGCACCCTCGGGTGCCGCCTCGCGCGCCACCGCCAACGCGCTCACTGCTGGATGGGCGGCGTATTCTCGCGCACCTTGCGGGGCCGCCCGCGCGGCAGCGGCGACACGCGCCGGTTCGCCGTGCGCGCCGCCCATTCGCGGTAGGTCTCGCCGCCCAGCACCCAGCCCTTCAACGTCGCCTGCTGAAGCTGATCGGCCTGGCGCTCGTCGAGCGGCTGCTCGCACAGCTCCTTGTACGCGCGCTGCCGCTCGAACGGCGTGTTGCCGAGCGCCCAGTACAGCGGATGGTCGGTGATCAGGCTGTCGACGGTGAGGCCGACGTGATGCCGATAGCTCGACCAGCGGTACGCTTCGGGGCTCGTCACGAGCTGCGCGCGCAGGGGGCTCATCTCGACGACGCGGCTCGCGAGCAGGAAGTAGCGCTCGCCCTCGATCACGGTCGCGCGATAGCGCCCTTCCCACAACGTGCCGCGCCGCGAGTAGCGCCGGTTGAAATGCGCGACGTAGCGGCGGCCGACCGCCTGCATCGCTTTCGGCAGGCTGGCCTCGTCGCTCGGCGTGACAAGAAGCTGGACCTGGCGCGGCAGCAGCACGTATGCATGCACCGCCAGATGATGATCGCGCGCCGCCGCCTTCAGGCAATCGATGAATAATTCGTAATCCTGGTCGTCGACGAACGCCGGTTGCTGATCCAGGCCGCGTAGAATCACGTGCTGCGGCTGATCGGGAACGTAAAGTCGTGCTAGCCGTGCCATGCTGAATGTCCGTTTGATCGCGTTAGGAAATACCCGAAGGCTCGTATAAGTGCGTCCGCGTCAAAGCCCGTCGCGGTGCGGGAATGCGCACGGTCGTGCGAATTCTAGGGAAAATGCTCTAGCTTACAACTCTGTTCTGTTTGAAACGCCGTCGTCATAATGAGCACGCCCTTTTATCGGAGGAGACAAAGGATGAAACAAAAAATGGCCATTACGGGGGCCGTTGCGCTCGCTTTCGCGGCAGCCACGACCGCAGCGCACGCACAATCCGCAGGTAGCTTCTACGTCACGACCGGCTGGTTCCACCTTGCCCCTCAGGACAGCAGCGATCCGCTGAAAGTCATGAACGTCGGCGGCACGCCCGTCAACCAATCGGTGCCCAACACGGGAGCCGGCATCGATAATGCCGATACCATCGGCTTGGCCGCCGGCTACTTCGTGACGGATCATATCGTCACTGAATTGGTCGCCGGGATCCCGCCAAGGTTCAATCTGAACGGCAAAGGCTCGCTCGAACAGTTCGGCGTGCTCGGTCATGCTTACCAATGGAGCCCGGCAATCCTCCTCAAGTATTACTTCAACGACGCGAAGGCGAAGTTCCGGCCTTACGTCGGCATCGGCGCTTCGTACATCTGGTTCACCGGCGCGAAGATCACCAACACTGCATTCGAGCGTGGCGCGCTCGGCGGTCCGACGAGCGTGACGACCAGCAATCAGTGGGCGCCCGTCATCAATGCAGGCTTTACTTACAATTTCACCGATCGCTGGTTCGGCGGGCTGTCGGTGTCGTACATCCCCGTCAGCCTGACGGCCACGCTGACGACGCAGCGCCCGACGCCGATCGGCACGCTCACGCAGACCTCGCAAGCGAAGATCACGCTGAATCCGATCGTGACCTACCTGAACATCGGCTACCGTTTCTAAGCGTAGTCGAATATTTGGGGAATGGTTAATTCCGCTGCAATTTGTAGCGGAATTTTCTTGAGGTTACGAGGCGGCCATCGCCTCTTGCTCCAGCGGGGTTCCGTCGGAGCGGTTTCGTTCGCGCATTGCACGCAAACCGCCGATTTCATCCTTCGCGATCGGCGAAGCCCGGCCCGATCAGGTCGATCCGGTCCGTGCAAATGACGTCCACGCCCCACTGCACGAGCTCGCGGGCCCGTGCAAGGTCGTTCACCGTGTACGCGAGAATGCGCAGCCCCGCCGCTTTCACGTCGCGCACGAGCGCCTCGTTGAATTGCGCGTGATGCGCGTGCAGCGACACGCAGCCGAGCCTTTGTGTCTCCTCCAACCAATCGGCCGGAATCTCCTCGTACAGCATCCCGCGCGGCAGGTCCGGCGCCGCCGCGCGCGCAGCGCCGAGCGCCGCCGCCGAGAACGACGACAGCAGCGGCGGCACGGCGGCGGCGCGCCACAGCGCGGCCGCTTCCGCCGCGACGACGCGGCCCGTTTCTTCGTCGCGCTCCGGGCACGGCTTGATCTCGACGTTCACCGCCAGCCCGAGCGCAAGGCAGCGCGCCGCCGCCTGCGCAAGCGTCGGCATCCGCTCGCCCGAAAAGCGCGCGTCGAACCACGCGCCGGCGTCGAGCGCCTCGAGTGCCGCGTAGCGCATCTCGCGCGCGAGCCCCGTTCCGCTCGACGTGCGCTCGACCGTGTCGTCGTGCAGCAGGAACGCGACGCCGTCCGCCGACAGCTTCGCGTCGAATTCGACCATCGTATGTCCGTAGCGCGCGCCCGCGTCGAGCGCGGCCAGCGTGTTTTCCGGCGCGAGCGCGCCGCCGCCGCGGTGCGCGACCACGCGCGGATAAGGCCAGGTTTGCAGGATCGTCATCGCAGTCTCGTCGGAAGCGGTGGGTCGAATCAACCGGCGCGCTTGCCCGTCGCCGGATCGAAGAAATGCAGATGCTGCGCGGGCAGCGCAACGGGCAGCGTCTCGCCGCGCGCCGGACGCATCGCGTGCGGCAGCCGCACCGCGACGTCGTGCGTGCCCCAGCGGCCGTGCGCGAGGTTGTCCGCGCCAAGCAGTTCGCACGAATCGACCGCGAGCGACGCGGGCGCCGCGCCCGGCTGCGGCGTCATGTGCTCTGGGCGCACGCCGAGTATCCATTCGCACCCGCGCGCGATCTCGCGGCCGACGCCCGCCGCGCCCGCGACCGGCAGCCTGGGGCCGCCGTCCGCGACGTCGAACGTCGCGCCGTCTTCGGACAGCAGCCCGTGCAGCAGGTTCATCGCCGGCGAGCCGATGAAGCTCGCGACGAACGTCGTCGCCGGTTTCTCGTACACGTCGACGGGCGCGCCGATCTGCTCCGCATTGCCGCGATTCATCACAATCACACGCTGCGCGAGCGTCATCGCTTCGATCTGGTCGTGCGTCACGTAGACGCTCGTCGTCGCGAGGCGCGCGTGCAGGCGCTGGATCTCGAGACGCATCTGCACCCGCAGCTTCGCGTCGAGGTTCGACAGCGGCTCGTCGAACAGGAACACCGACGGCTCGCGCACGATTGCGCGCCCCATCGCGACGCGCTGCCGCTGCCCGCCCGACAGCTCGCGCGGCCGCCGCGACAAGAGCGGCCCGAGCTCGAGAATCTGCGCGGCCGCCTGAACGCGCGCGTCGATCAGCGCGCGGTCGACGCCGCGGATCTTGAGCCCGTAGCCCATGTTCTGCGTGACCGTCATATGCGGATACAGCGCGTAGTTCTGGAACACCATCGCGATGTCGCGATCCTTCGGCTCGAGCGCGTTGACGACGCGGCCGCCGATCTCGATCTCGCCTTCCGTCACCGTCTCGAGGCCGGCGATCATCCGCAGCAGCGTCGACTTCCCGCAGCCCGACGGCCCGACGAGCACGACGAACTCGCCGTCGGCGATGTCGACGTCGATCCCGTGCAGCACGTATTGCGCGCCGTCGTAACTTTTCCTGACGCCCTTCAAGCTCAGCGCGGCCATGCTTCGACATCCTCCAGATTGCGTTTCATTTTTCCGAATCGACGAGACCGCGCACGAACCAGCGCTGCATCGCGAGCACGACGACGAGCGGCGGCAGCATCGCGACGAGCGTCGCCGCCATCACGAGATGCCACTCGGTCGCGGCGTCTCCGCTCGCGATCATCGATTTGATGCCGACGACGGCCGTCGTCAGCGACGCGTCGGTCGTGATCAGGATCGGCCACAGATATTGATTCCAGCCATAAATGAACGTGATCACGAAAAGCGCCGCGATGCTCGTCTTCGACAGCGGCAGCACGACGTCCCAGAAGAAACGCAGCGGCCCCGCGCCGTCGATGCGCGCGGCATCGACGAGCTCGTCCGGCAGCGTCATGAAGAACTGCCGGAACAGGAACGTCGCCGTCGCCGATGCGATGAGGGGCAGCGTCAGGCCCGCGTAGCTGTTCGTCAGATGCAGCGTCGATACGACCTGCACGGTCGGAAAGATCCGCACCTCGACGGGCAGCATCAGCGTGACGAAGATCAGCCAGAACGCGGCATTGCGCAGCGGAAAGCGAAAATAGACGATCGCGTACGCGGACAGGATCGATACCGCGATCTTGCCTACCGCGATCACGAGCGCCATCACGATGCTGTTCATGAGCAGCGTGCCGAACGGCGTCGTCATCCCGCCGCTGCCGCGCTGCCAGACGGCGGCGACGTTCTCGACGAGATGCGTGCTCGGCACGAGCCGCAGCGGCACCGTGAACACTTCGTGCGCGTTCATCGTCGCCGCGCAGAAGCCGACGTACACCGGGAACACGATGACCGCGATCCCGGCGATCAGCACCGCGTGGCAGAACAGGTCGAAGCCCTTGCGATTCTCGATCATGCGTATTGCACCCTGCGCTCGACGAAGCGGAACTGGACGACCGTCAGCACGACGACGATCGCCATCAGCACGACCGATTGCGCACCCGAGCTGCCGATGTCGAGCCCCTGAAAACCTTCCGCGTAGATCTTGTAGATCAGCGTCTTCGTGCTCTGCCCCGGGCCGCCCGCGGTGGCGGCGTCGATCACCGGGAACGTGTCGAAGAACGCGTAGACGAGATTGACGACGAGCAGGAAAAAGCTCGTCGGCGACAGCAGCGGCAGCGCGATGTGGAAGAAGCGCCGCACGGGGCCCGCGCCGTCGATCGCCGCCGCCTCGATCAGCGAGCGCGGAATCGCCTGCAGTCCTGCGTAGAAGAACAGGAAGTTGTAGCTGACCTGCTTCCACACCGACGCGATCACGACGAGCAGCATCGCCTGGCCGCCGTTCAGCGCGTGATTCCAGACGACGCCGAAGTACGCGAGCGCATACGTGATCACGCCGATGCTCGGGTTGAACAGGAACGCCCACAGCACGGCGGCGATCATCGGCGCGACCGCGTACGGCCAGATGAGGAGCGTCCGGTACGCGCGCCCGCCGCGAATCACGCGATCGGCGCACGCGGCAAGCAGCAGCGCCACGACGAGCCCGCAGACGGTCACGCTCGCGCTGAACGCGAGCGTCGTCTTGAACGACTCGACGTAGAGCGGATCGGCGAACAGGTGCGCGAAGTTGCCGAAGCCGACGAACGCGCTCGACGTGCCGAACGCATCCTGCATCTGCGTCGACTGCCAGAGCGCGACGCCCGCCGGCCATAGGAAAAAGATCGCGGTGATCGCGAGCTGCGGCGCGACGAGCATGTACGGCAAGGCGCTCGCGCCGAAACGGGAACGAGGTGTCATCGACAGGATTCCGAACAGATGTCAGACGAATGCCGCCGCCCGCGGCCGCCAGCGCGGCCCGCTCGCGCGCGAAGCGGGGCGGGCGGACTGCGACGGCGGCCGCGACGCGCGGCGGCGGGCGCTCAACCGCCCGACTTCTCGAAGCGGCGCAGCAGCTCGTCGCCGCGCGCGGCGGCCGAATCGAGCGCCGCCTTCGGCGTCTTCTTCTGCGCCCACACCTGCTCGAGCTCCTCGTCGACGATCGTGCGGATCTGCGGCATGTTGCCGAGCCGCAGCCCCTTCGTGTACGGCAGCGGCGGCTTGTTCATCATCTGCTTGATCGCGGTGTCCGCGCCCGGATGCTTCGCGTAGAAGCCCTGCTCGCGCGCGAGATCGTACGCGGCGGTCGTCACGGGCAGGTAGCCCGTGTCTTCGTGCCACTTCGCGGCGACGGCGGGCGAGCTCAGATACGCGAGAAATTTCGCGACGCCCTTGTACGTGGCCGGGTCCTTGCCCGCAAGCACCCACAGGCTCGCGCCGCCGATGATCGCGTTCTGCGGCGCGCCCTTCACGTTCGCGTCGTACGGCATCATCCCAGTGCCGAAGTCGAACTTCGCGTACTTGTGGATCGTCGCGAGCGCGCCCGACGACGTCGTCATGATCGCGCAGTCGCCGCTGTAGAACTTCGCGGTCGCCTCGTCCTTACGGCCGACGTACGTGAACGTGCCGTCCTTCGCCATGTCCTGCAGGAACTGGATGTGCGCGATCTGCTGCGGCTTGTTGAAGTCAAGCGTCGCGTCGGCGCCGTCGAAGCCGTTGTTGCGCGTCGCGAACGGCAGGCCGTGCCACGCGCTGTAGTTCTCGAGCTGAATCCAGCCCTGCCAGCCCGTCGTGTAGCCGCACGCGTAGCCCGCTTTCTTCAGCTTTTCCGCGTCGGCCTTCACGTCGGCCCACGTCTTCGGCGGCTGGTTCGGATCGAGCCCCGCCTTCTTGAACGCGTCCTTGTTGTAATACAACACGGGCGTCGAGCTGTTGAACGGCATCGACACGAGATGCCCCGTCGTCGCATCGCTGTAATAGCTCGCGACGGTCGGCACGAACGCCTTTTCGTCGAGCGGCACACCCGCCTGGCGAAACACGTCGGACACGGGCAGCACCGCCTTCTTCGCCTGCATCATCGTCGCCGTGCCCACTTCGTACACCTGCAGGATCGCCGGCGCGTTGCCGCTGCGATATGCGGCGATGCCCGCCGCGAGCGCCTGGTCGTAGGCTCCCTTGAAGACCGGCACGATCTTGTAGTCAGTTTGCGATGCGTTGAATTGCGCGGCGATGTCGTTCACGCGCTCGCCGAGCGCCGCCTCCATCGCATGCCAGAACTGGATCTCGGTGGCAGCGCACGCCGCCTGCTGCGCGCCGAACCAAAGCACGCTCCCGAGCGCGAGCGAACGAACCAGCGTCTTGTATTTCATCGACCTCTCTCCTTTTCTCCTCGGTCCGGGCAACACGCGCCGCACCGCCGCCCGTCCGCGCCGGACGCGGCGAGCCGGACAGTTTAGTTTTCGTCCATGACAAACAAGCGTTGATACTCTTTCAGCGCAAAGCGATCGGTCATGCCGGCGATGTAGTGCGCGACGAGGCGCGGCTGCTGCGCGGCGTCCGCCGCCTGATAGTCGGGCGGCAGCAGGCGCGGGTCGCCGGTGAACGCGTTGAAGAGGCCGGTGACGACCCGTTGCGCCTTGCTCGCCATCCGCATCACGCGGTAGTGACGGTACAGGTTCTTGAACAGGAAGCGCTTGAGCGCCGCCGCCTGCGCGGCGATCCGCTCGCCGTGCGCGACGAGGGGCGGCGCCGCGCGCACGTCGTCGAGCGACGCCGGGGCGTGGCGCGCGAGATTGTGCGTCGTCGCGTCGATCAGATCGACGATCAGCGTGTTGATGATCCGGCGCACCGTCTCGTGCACGAGGCGGCGGCCTTCGAGATGCGGGTACTCGGCGAGCGCCGCCTCGTAATGGCCTTGCCACAGCTCGACTTCCGCGAGTTGCTCGATCGTGATGAGACCCGAGCGCAGGCCGTCGTCGACGTCGTGATTGTTGTACGCGATTTCGTCCGCGATGTTCGCGAGCTGCGCTTCGAGCGACGGCTGCCAGCCCTGCAGGAACCGCTCGCCGAGTTCGCCGAGCTTGCGCGCGTTCTCGCGCGAGCAGTGCTTGAGAATCCCTTCGCGGGTCTCGAAGCACAGATTCAGCCCGTTGAACGCGCCGTAGTGCTCCTCGAGCTCGTCGACGACGGCAAGGCTCTGCAGATTGTGCTCGAAGCCGCCGTAGTCGCGCATGCACGCGTTGAGCGCGTCCTGCCCCGCGTGGCCGAACGGTGTGTGGCCGAGATCGTGCGCGAGCGAGATTGCTTCGACGAGATCTTCGTTCAGGCGCAGGTTGCGCGCGACGGAGCGGGCGATCTGCGCGACTTCGAGACTGTGCGTGAGACGCGTGCGGAACAGATCGCCTTCGTGGTTCACAAAGACCTGCGTCTTGTATTCGAGTCGTCTGAACGCGGTTGAGTGCACGATGCGGTCGCGATCGCGCTGGAACTCGGTGCGCGCGGCGGGCGGCGCCTCGGGATAGCGCCGGCCGCGCGATTGCGACGCGTGCGCCGCATACGGCGCAAGATGCGCTTCGAGCGCGGCGGTGGTCGGCGCAGCGACAGGGATCGTCTGCTCGCCGCGCGCGCGCGCGGGTTGCGCGTCGCGCGTTTCGCGTGGGATGCCGCCGGGTATTTCGCTCACCGTGTCGTGTCCTCCACGTCAAATGCGCCGGATCGGCCCGCGTCGCGTTACTGGGTGCTTGCCGCCAGCGTCGCGAAAACGGCGTCGTCCGGCGCCTGGCTAATGATCGTCTCGCCGAAGCGTTTTAGCAAAATGAACTTGATTGCGCCCGCTTCCGCCTTCTTGTCGACGCGCATCAGCTCGACGTAGCGCGCATCGCCCAGGCTCGGCGCGCGCGTCGGCAGATGCGCGGCCTCGACGACCTTGCGCAGCCGCGCGCGCGACGCTTCGTCGAGATGGCCGACGCGCACCGACAAATCGGCCGCCATCACCATCCCGCAGCCGACCGCTTCGCCGTGCAGCCATTCGCCGTAGCCGAGACCCGCTTCGATTGCGTGCCCGAACGTATGGCCGAAGTTCAGGATCGCGCGCAGGCCGCCTTCGCGCTCGTCCGCGGCGACGACGCTCGCCTTGATCTCGCACGAGCGCTTGACCGCGTGCGCGAGCGCACCCGGATCGCGGCGATTCAGCGAATCGACGTTCGCTTCGATCCAGTCGAAGAATTCGGCGTCGGCGATCGCGCCCGTCTTGATGATCTCGGCGACACCCGCCGCGAGCTCGCGATCGGGCAGCGTCGACAGCGCGCCGATATCGGCGATCACCGCTTGCGGCTGGTAAAACGCGCCGATCATGTTCTTGCCGAGCGGGTGGTTGATGCCCGTCTTGCCGCCGACCGACGAATCGACCTGCGACAGGAGCGTCGTCGGCACCTGGATGAACGGCACGCCGCGCATGTAGCACGCGGCGGCAAAGCCCGTCATGTCACCGATCACGCCGCCGCCGAGCGCGATCAGCGTCGTCTTGCGATCGGCGTGCTGCTCGAGCAGGCCGTCGAAGATCAGATTGAGGGTTTCCCAATTCTTGTACGCTTCGCCGTCGGGCAAGACGACGGTCGACACACGCTTGCCGAGCGGCGCGAGTGCCGCGCGCAGCTTGTCGCCGTAGAGCGGATCGACGGTCGTGTTCGTGACGATCGTGACGGACGCACCCGCGATATGCGGCGCGAAGCGTTCGGTGCGGCCGATCAGATCGGCGCCGATGTGAATCGGATAGGCGCGCTCGCCCAGGTCGACGTTGACGGTAATCATGCTTGTATTGGCTTGGCGACGATGCCCGCCATCTCGAGCTGCATCAGCACCATGTTGACGAGCCCGTTGACGGACGGCCGGCCGGTCTCGATGACGAAGTGCGCGCATTCGCGATAGAGCGGATCGCGCGCCTCGTACAGCGCTTCGAGCTTGGCTTTCGGATCGTCGGTTTGCAACAGCGGGCGGTTCTTGTCCTTGCGCGTGCGCAGCCAGAGGTCGTGCGGATTCGCGCGCAGATAGACGACAAGGCCGCGCGAATGCAGGCGTTCGCGGTTTTCGGGACGCAGGATCGCGCCGCCGCCCGTCGCCAGCACGATGTTCTCGCGCTGCGTGAGCTCGGCGATCATCTGCGCCTCGCGGTCGCGGAAGCCGGCCTCGCCTTCGAGTTCGAAGATGACCGGAATGCGCGCACCCGTGCGCGCCTCGATCTCGTGATCCGAATCGAAGAACGGTCTGTCGAGCCGGCGCGCGACCGCCCGGCCCACGGTGGTTTTACCCGCCCCCATGAGTCCGACGAAAATTACGTTCACGTGTGGGTCCCGCGCTTGCAACGGCTTCCTCTGCTTCAGTGAGTGTGTCGCGCAGCTTACTGGCAAAGCGCCCGCCTTGTCGAGCCTGGCTCCCACGGGGTTCAGGGCCCGATCACGACGGTCGGCGTGATGTAGACGACGAGTTCGCTGCGCTGCGCGCGCAACGCCCGGTGCCTGAAAAGCGCGCCCAACACTGGTATTTTGCCCAAGAGCGGCACGCGAGTCACATCGTCGCGGTCGTCGCTCTCGAAAATCCCGCCGATCGACACGGTTCCGCCGTTTTCGACCTCGACGCGCGTCTGCACGTGCTTCGTATGGATCGCGGGGCCGGATGCGGTTTCCTCGCCGACGCTGTCCTTCGCGACATCGAGATCGAGAATCACGCGCCCGTCGGGCGTGATCTGCGGCTCGACTTCGAGCTTGAGGGTTGCGCGTCGGAACTGGACGCCGGATACGCCGTTGCCGACCTTCGCCTGATACGGCAGCTCGGCGCCCTGCTCGACGACGGCCTTCGTCCGGTCAGCCGTCACGACCCGCGGGCTCGACACGATCTGTCCCCGGCCCTCCGACTCGAGCGCGCTCAGCTCGACGTCGAGCAAGCGGCTCGCACGCGCGGCAAACAGCGTCAGACCGGCGGTCGCCGCGTCGAAGCCGCCGATCGGCCGTGCGGTGAGGTCGGCCAGCGTGCCGTTGCGGCCGGCGACGACGCCCGTCGCGCGGTCGCCCGCATCGGGCGCACGCAGCGCGAGGCGCGCGCCGAGATTGCGCGAGAACCCGCGGTCGCCCTCGACGATCCGCGCTTCGATCAACACTTGCCGTGACGGCGTATCGAGCTTGCCGATCAGATCGGCGATCTGAGCAAGACGCCCGGACAGGTCGGTGACGAACAGCAGATTCGTCCGAGGATCGGCGAGCACCGAGCCGCGCTTCGACAGGGTCCGCTGTCCGGCCGAGCCGGCGAGGAGGCGCTGCACGTCGGCCGCACGCGCGTAGCGGAGCATGAAGCTGCGGCTCGCGAGCGGCTCGAGCTCCGCTGCGCGTGCGTGCGCGTCGAAACGCAGGCGCTCGCGCTCCGCAAGTTCGGCGACGGGCGCGATCCAAATCACGCTGCCGCGCCGCGCCATCGCGAGACCGTGCGCTTCCAGCAGCGCGTCGAATGCGCTGCGCCAGCGAACATGGTTCAGACGCAACGACACGGTGCCGTGCACGCGCTCGCTGACAACTATATTGAGGCCCGTGAAGCGCGCGAACGCGTCGAAGACCGCGGCGAGGCTCGCCTGCTGCAGGTTGAGGGAGATCGGGCGGTCGTCGTCGGATTCGGCGACGGTGGCGGGGGCGATGGCCGTGGCGGTGTCGGAGACGGTGTCCGGCGGCAGCGAGCGAGGCTCGTCGCTCATTCGCTGCTCAGGCGCGAGCGGGACGGGCGGCCCTTCCAGCGCGGCGTTCGCCGCTTGCGCGAGCCCCGACGCCATGCCGCCTGCCGATGCGACGCCGGCCGACGCCGAATCGACAGACACCCCGGCTGCCGCCGCCACGCCGTTCGCCGCCTGTGCCACGTCGCCTGCGTGTTCGGCTGCACCGCCCTCGTCGCCCGCGTCTTGCAGCCGTTCCGCAACCGAAGCGCGCGCGGAATCGGCTCGCCAAGCCACTGCCGGCAGTGGCGCGCGGCCCGCCGCCCCGACCGATGCGCCCGCCGCCCACCCGACGGGCGCCCCCGCGGGCAAAGGCGGCAGCGACGCCGCGGCCCCGCCCGCCGCCCCCATCGCGCACCCTATCAATAATCGAGCGAATCCGCGCATCATCCTGTCGCTCCCCCCAATGTCATTACGCGACGCCCGCCGTCGTGCGTCGCGAGCGTGACGCCGCCGGCTTCGATCCGCGCGAGGCGATCGCCGCCGATCATTTGCCCCGGCGCGGCGGACCATGCGTCGTCGCCGCGCTCGAACAGCGCGAGCCCACTGCGCCGGTCGCGCAGCACGCCGACGAGCCGCGCCCCGTCGGCGGCGTCTTCGACGGCAAGCATCGGTATCGTTGAAAAAGGATCGGCGAACGGCGCCTCGCGCACGCTCGCGGGCCGCTGTCCTGCACCGGCCGGCAGCGCCGGCCACACATCGAGCCGGGCGTCGAGCACGGTGGCGCCGCCGTCGCGCTTCACGTTCGTCGCGATAGGCACGATGAGCGCAGGCAACGCAGCAAGCCCCGATAAAAAGCGGTACAGCGCACCCAAGTCGCCTTCCGCACTCATTGCGAACGCGTAAACACCGCCGTCGTCACGCCGATCGTCGGTGCGCTCGCCTTCGAGCCGTTCGAGCTTGCGCATCCGCAGCCCGCTCGCGTCCGCGTGGCCGGCAATTCGCAGCGCGAGATCCGCGGGCGTCTGCCGTTCGTCCAGCGAGCGGCCGTGGCCTGCAAACGATGCCGGCGGCGCGGCAAGGAGTCGCCGCGCACGGGCTTCGCGCGAAGCAACGGCCTCGAGCGCCATTCTGCTTTGCTCGACGCCGCCCCAGTCCGCGTCGCGGCCCGCGTGCACACCGCACGCGAACACGCCGCCGGCGAGCGCCGCGCCCGCCGCGGCCCGCCAACCGGCACCCGAGATCCGGCGAAAATCAGCGAGTCGCATCCAGGCGAGCCAGGCCGCCGATCGTCCATCCGGCATATTCACGCGCCCTCCCATACGCCCGCCCGCGCGCGTGCCGCGACGCCAGCGACACGGCCCTGCCGGCCCCCGGACCAGCGAATCCGCACCGAGAAAGTAAGCGACCGGCCACCGTCCGCTTCGCGCCCCCATACTGTCCGCGCGGCCTGCAGGCCCGCGACCTCCATCGTCCAGCCGCGCTGCGCAGCCTCGAGCTCGCGCAGCCAGCGCTCGGCCGACGCGTGATCGAGCGCGCTCGCTTCGAGCCGCGCCTCGCGCCCGTCGCAGCGGATCGAACGCAGCCGCACGCCGTCATAGCGCATCCGCTGCAGTGCGTCGAACAGGTCGACCGTCCGCGCGCGCGGCTCGGCGCGCCCGATCGCCAACGCCGCGCGTTCGCGTTCGGCATCGCGCAAGCGCGCCGCCCGCTCCGCTTCTTTCAATTGCGGCGCCCACGCGACAAGCCGGCGCTCCATCAGCGCCCGCTGCGCATCGAAGCGGGCACGCTCGAACGTGCGGCCGACGTGCCACAGCGCAACGCCCGCAAGCCCCGCGCAAGCGGCGGCAGCCAACTCGCCGAGCATGCGCCGCCGCGCACGGCGAGCATCGCGCGCCCGGTACGGCAGCAGATTGAAGCCGCCAAGCCATGCGCGCCGTATCTGCGGATCGCGCGGCACCGCGCCGCTCGCTGCGCTCGGCGTCATTCGAACACCCCGCGCAGCGCGAGCCCGAACGCCACCGCGAAACCCGGCGAATGGGCATACGCCTCGTCGATCGCCCCCAGCGGGCCGCACGCCGCGCATTCGAACGGCAGCACGATGCAGCCGAGCAGATCGCCGACGTCGGCGAGCGAGATCCGTGCGCCGCCGAGCCATTCCAGATCCCCGGCGACGAACGCACAGCGCGGCGCGCCGGCCCGCGCGAGCTCGCGCAGCGCATCGGCAAGATCCGCGTGTTCGGGCGCCGGATAGCGGATCTGCGCGGCGACCGCGTCGGCCGACACGAGCCAGCCGTGCACGCCGCCCTCGCCGATCCATACGCCGAGATACGGCTCGCCCTCGTCGACCTCGCGCACGGCGACATGACGTATCGCCCGCAACGCGGCGGGCGGCTCGCCGTCGACCGCGACGAGTTCGATACCAGCCGACGCGGCGGCCTCCATCCGCACATCGAGATGCACGTGCGCCGCCGTCGCGAACGCCACCTCGCGCGGGGCGGCCGCGTCGTTTACGCACCAATCGACCGCGAGCGCGTCGCGCGCGAGCCCGGTAAGCCGCTCCGCCGCCGCGCGCACGGCAGGCTCGACGGCCGCCCCGGCTTCGCCGCGCGGCCACGCGAGCGTCGCGGTCGAGAATGCGCCGTCCGGCAACGCCATCACACCCGCCATCGTCCGCCGCGCCATGCCTACCGGCGGCCGCGCCTGCGGCGATCGGCCGAGCGCCGTCGCCAGCGCCGCCGCCACAGCCGACCAATCGGGGTCGGCCGGCTCGTCGAACACACCGGCCGGCAGCGGCTCCGCGTCGAGCGCCTCGAGCCGCACCGTGCCGCCGCGAACACGCCGGCTCAGCACCGCGATTCGCACCGCGCGCCGGTTCACGTCGATCCCCGCTGCGAAGCGCCGGCCGATCGACCACCACGAACGTTCTTGCATCCCTGTCCTCCATGAACGCGCCTCCCGTCGAAGCGCGATACGGAGCCATTTTGCAAAGCCGCCCGGCGCGCCGGGAGTCTGCCGAACGGCCAACGCCTGCGCCGCCGGGCCACAAGCGCGCTACAGTGAGTCATCGGCACGCCGCCCGGCCCGCGACGCGCCGGTTTCCGTCCGGAACCTTCCGGAGCCCGGCAAAACCGGGCAGCTATAATCGCGGGACTGTTTTTTTGGTGTGCCTATGCAATCTACGAATCCTGCGTCCCCGCCTCCCCCGCCCGTGCCTCGCCGCCGCCCGCTGTGGCTGAAGCTCGTGCTCGGTGTCGCAGGCGTGTGCGTGGCGCTCGCAGCCTGCGTCGGGCTCGTGCTCGGCTACGCGCTCGTCGTCGCGTCGCCGAACATGCCGTCGCTCGACGCGCTGACCGACTACCGCCCGAAGGTGCCGCTGCGCATCTACACGGCGGATCACGTGCTGATCGGCGAATTCGGCGAGGAGCGCCGGGACATCGTCCATCTTCAGGACGTCCCCGATTCGCTGAAGAAAGCGGTGCTCGCGATCGAGGACGCGCGCTTCTACGAACACGGCGGCGTCGATCTGACAGGCATCATCCGCGCCGGCATCGTCGCGCTGACGAACGGCCATGCGACGCAGGGCGCGAGCACGATCACGATGCAGGTCGCGCGCAACTTCTTCCTGTCGAGCGAGAAAACGTACACCCGCAAGATCTACGAGATGCTGCTCGCGTACCGGATCGAGCGCGCGCTCACGAAAGATCAGATTCTCGAGGTCTACATGAATCAGATCTTTCTGGGACAGCGCGCGTACGGCTTCGCCGCAGCGGCGCACGCTTACTTCAACAAGGATCTGAAGGACATCACGCTTGCCGAGGCGGCGATGCTGGCCGGACTGCCGAAAGCGCCGTCCGCGTACAACCCGGTCGCCAACCCGAAGCGCGCGAAGGTCCGGCAGCAGTACATCCTGCAGCGGATGCTCGAGCTGAACTTCATCACGCGCGAACAGTACGACGAGGCGGTTGCCGAGCCGCTCGTCGTCAAGAGCCCGAGCCGCGAATACAGCGTGCACGCGGAATTCATCGCCGAAATGGTGCGGCAGATGATGTACGCGCAGTACAAGGACGAGGCGTACACGCGCGGGCTGAACGTCGTCACGACGATCGATTCCGCAGACCAGACGCTCGCGTACCGCGCGCTGCGCAAGGGCCTGATGACGTATGACCGGCGCCGCGGCTATCGCGGGCCGGAAGGCTTCATCGAGCTTCCCGCGAACGCGGACGACCGCGAGCAGGCGATCGACGACGCGCTCGTCGATCATCCGGACAACGGCGAGTTGATCGCGGCCGTCGTCACCGAGGCGAGCCCGCGGCAGATTCGCGTCGTATTCTCGAACGGCGGCGACGCGACTGTGAGCGGCGACGATCTGCGCTTCGCCGCGAGTTCGCTGTCGACGAACGCGCAGCCGAACAAGCGGATCCGCCCCGGCGCGATCGTGCGCGTCTTCAAGAACGACGACGGCTCATGGGCGATCGGGCAGTTGCCGCAGGTCGAAGGCGCGTTCATTTCGATCGTTCCGCAGGACGGCGCGATCCGCTCGCTGATCGGCGGCTTCGATTTCAACAAGAACAAGTTCAACCACGTGACGCAGGCGTGGCGACAGCCGGGCTCGTCGTTCAAGCCGTTCATCTACTCGGCATCGCTCGACAAGGGGCTCGGCCCCGCGACGATCATCAACGACGGCCCGCTTTACTTCAGCGCCGCCGAAACGGGCGGCCAGCCGTGGGAGCCGAAGAACTATGGCGGCGGCTTCGAAGGCCCGATGTCGATGCGCACCGCGCTGCAGCGCTCGCGCAACCTGGTGTCGATCCGCATCCTCAACCACATCGGCCCCAAATACGCGCAGCAGTACATCACGCACTTCGGCTTCGACGCGGATCGCCACCCGGCTTATCTGCCGATGGCGCTCGGCGCGGGCCTCGTCACGCCGCTGCAGATGGCGGGCGCGTTCTCGGTGTTCGCGAACGGCGGCTACCGGATCAATCCGTATCTGATCGCCGAAGTGACCGATTCGAGCGGCAACATGGTCGCGCGCGCGCAGCCGCTCGTCGCCGAGCAGAACGCGCCGCGCGCGATCGATCCTCGCAACGCGTACGTGATGAACAGCCTGTTGCAAAGCGTCGCGCAGCGTGGCACGGGCGCACGCTCGAACGTGCTGAAGCGCGCCGATCTCGCGGGCAAGACCGGTACGACGAACGATTCGCGCGACGCGTGGTTCGGCGGCTATCAGCACACGCTCGCGGCGATCGCGTGGATCGGCTACGACAGCCCGCGCAGCCTCGGCGATCGCGAAACCGGCGGCGGTCTCGCACTGCCCGTGTGGATCGACTACATGGGCCCCGCGCTCAAGAACGTGCCGGAATACAAGATGCCGATGCCCGATGGCGTCGCGACGCTCGGCGGCGAGCTGTATTTCGATCAGTTCACGCCGGGCCACGGCTTCGTCGCGACGGTCGGCGTGAACCTGCCGGCCGCGCCGCCCGACTCCGCAAGCGTCGTGCCCGAGCATGTCGACGAGCAGGAAAAGCAGGACATCATGAACCTGTTCCGCGGCGGCAACTGAGCGTCGTGTGCCAAACGAAATCTATGGTCAGCCTGATTTTTGCAAGCGAGACGGTGTCCATGACGATCTCCCAAAAAAGGAAACAGCCCGATCAGCGTAAGCCGATCGGGCTGCTTCGGTCAGGCTGACCATCTCATTAAGCGGCCTTCGGGCCGCTTTTTCCATCTGGGGCTCGGCTCGGCGGCGCTCGCACGGCGTGCGCTCGCCTGCGCGCCGCAGCCGAATCACGCGCTGAACGTGATCGGCATTCCGGCCTGCTGGGTCGCGTAGCCGGTCAGCGCCGCGAAAAATTCCTGGCCGCTGCGCGTATCGCGCCACGCGCCGTCGACGAACCGGTAATGGAAACCGCCCGCTTTCGCGGCGATCCAGACTTCCTGCATCGGCGGCTGCAGGTTCACGATGATCTTCGAGCCGTTCTCGAACGTGAGCGTAAGCACGCTGCCGTTGCGCTCGAGATCGATGTCGGCGTCGCCGTCGTTGGCGGCGTCGACCGACCGCTCGACGGCCGTCAGCACGGCTTCGGCACGGGTCAGGTAATCAGTATCGGACATGCTAAACTCTATCGATTCAATTGTTTAGGGACGGTCATGCGTATCGTTTTCCAGATGAGCGCGATTGTAGCGGCTTTGGCGCTCGCAGGCTGCGGCCAGCGCGGCCCGCTGTACATGCCGGTCGTGCCGCCGCTGCCGCCCAAGCCAACTGAACAAACGCTGCCGCCGTCGGACGTGACGCCCGACGCGGAAACGGCTTCGGTGCGCGACAACGGCGCATCCGGCGCCGCCGACGCGCCGCTCACGCTGTCGCCCGACCTGTCGACGCAACGCACGCCGCAGTCGGCGCCCGCGTCCGGCGCCTCTTCCGCCCAATGACCGATCCTGCATGACTCAAGCCGCATTTGACTACGTCGACGGCGCGCTCCACGCCGAGCGCATCGCCGCCGCCGAACTCGCCGAGCGTTTCGGCACCCCGCTGTTCGTCTATTCGCGCGCCGCGCTCACCGCGGCCTACGAGGCCTATGCAAATGCGTGCGCGGGCCGCCGCGCGTCGATTCACGTCGCCGTGAAGGCGAACAGCAACCTCGGCGTGCTGAACGTGTTCGCGCGGCTCGGCGCGGGCTTCGACATCGTGTCGGGCGGCGAGCTCGCCCGCGTGCTCGCGGCAGGCGGCCGCGCGCAGAACGTCGTGTTCTCGGGCGTCGGCAAGAGCGCGGACGAAATGCGCGCCGCGCTCGAAGCGGGCGTCAAATGCTTCAACGTCGAATCGATTCCGGAGCTCGACCGGCTGAACGCCGTCGCGGCGTCGCTCGGCAAGCGCGCGCCCGTGTCGCTGCGCGTGAATCCGGATGTCGATCCGAAGACGCACCCGTACATCTCGACCGGACTGAAGGCGAACAAGTTCGGCATTGCGTTCGACGAAGCGCGCGCGACCTACCGCGCGGCAGCCGCGCTGCCGAACCTCGACGTGGTCGGCATCGACTGCCACATCGGCTCGCAGATCACCGAACTGAGCCCGTACCTCGACGCGATCGACAAGCTGCTCGACCTCGTCGAGCAGATCGAGGCGGACGGCGTGAAGATCCACCACGTCGACGTCGGCGGCGGGCTCGGCATCACGTACGACGACGAAACGCCGCCCGACATCGGCGCCTATGTGCGCGCGGTGCTCGAGCGCATCGACGCGCGCGGCCATGGCCATCGCGAGATATGGTTCGAGCCGGGCCGCTCGCTGACGGGCAACGCGGGCATTCTGCTCACGCGCGTCGAATTCCTGAAGCAGGGCGACGAAAAGAACTTCGCGATCGTCGACGCGGCGATGAACGATCTCGCACGTCCTGCGATGTACGAAGCGTTTCACGCGATCGAGCCGGTGAAGCCGCGCACGGACATCGCGACGGCGGTCTACGACGTCGTCGGTCCGGTCTGCGAGAGCGGCGACTGGCTCGGCCGCGAGCGATCGCTCGCGATCGCGCCGGGCGATCTGCTCGCGATTCGCTCCGCGGGCGCGTACGGCTTTACGATGAGCTCGAACTACAACACGCGGCCGCGCGCGGCTGAGGTGATCGTCGACGGCGCGAACGCGTATCTCGTGCGGCCGCGCGAGACGGTCGAAAGCCTGTTCGAACGCGAATCGGTCCTGCCCGACGGCAAGTGAGCGAACACCGGCTCGCGTGCGCGGCCAGCCGGTGAGATCCGATCAAATGGCAAAAGGCGATGTCCGAATGAACGGGCATCGCCTTTTTGTTTGCGTGCTGCGCAATGCGACATACGTCGTACATGCGATATGCGCAACGCGTACGCCGCACGCGACACGCTACGATACACGCCCGCCTGCCTGAGCCCCGCGCCAGCGCTGTCGCGCCCACACGGCCACCCGCCAGCCGAGCAACACGAGCACGATCACGCCGTACAGCTTCGGCAGCACGAGATCGTGCTTGCCCGCCTTCATCCACCAGAAATGCAGGATGCCGAACGTCGCGATCGCATAAATCGCCCTGTGCAGCGTCTGCCAGTGCCGGCCGAGCCGACGCGCGATCGCACGCGGCGACGTCGCGGCGAGCGGAATCAGCAGCACGAACGCGGCGAAACCGACGGTGATGAACGGGCGCTTCACGACGTCCTGCACGATGTCCATCACGTCGAACCACTTGTCGAACCAGATGTATGTCGTGAAGTGCAGCACCGCGTAGAAAAATGCGTAGAGCCCGAGCATGCGCCGCAGCCGCAGCAGCGCGTTGATGCCCGTCAGCCGGCGCAGCGGCGTGACGGCGAGCGTGATGCACAGGAACACGAGCGTCCAGAGCCCCGTCGAGCGCGTGATGAACTCGATCGGATTCGCGCCCAGCCGGTCGGTCATCCCGAAGAACACGATGCGCGCGAGCGGATACAGCGACGCGACGAACACGGCGATCTTCACGGGCGCGAGCCAGCGCGGCGCGCCGCCCGCCCGGCCAACGTCCTGGCGCGGCGCGCGGCCGCGTACGCCCGCGGTCGCGCCCGCGGGCGTCCCGGCGAACGTCGAGGGTTGCATATCGTTCTCCATTCGCCGTTACTCAGAAGTACTTCTTCAGATCCATGCCGCGATACATCGACGCGACCCAATCGCCATAGCCGTTGAACATCAGCGTCTTGCGCTTCGGCGTGAAGAACCCGTCTTCGCCGATGCGCCGCTCGGTCGCCTGGCTCCAGCGCGGATGGTCGACGTTCGGATTGACGTTCGAATAGAAGCCGTATTCGTTCGGCGCGTACGTGTTCCAGCTCGTCGGCGGCTGATGCTCGACGAAGCGGATCTTCACGATCGACTTCGCACTCTTGAAGCCGTATTTCCACGGCACGATCACCCGCACCGGCGCGCCGTTCTGATTCGGCAGCACCTGCCCGTAGACACCCATCGTGAGCAGCGTCAGCGGATTCATCGCCTCGTCCATCCGCAGTCCTTCGGAATACGGCCAGTCGAGGATCGGCGCAGACAGCCCCGCCATCTGCGACGGATCCGCGAGCGTGATGAATTGCACGTATTTCGCGTTACCGGTCGGCTCGACACGCTTGATGAGCTCCGCGAGCGGAACGCCGATCCACGGAATCACCATCGACCAGCCCTCGACGCACCGCAGCCGGTACACGCGCTCTTCGAGCGGCGCGAGCTTCAGCAACTCGTCGATGTCGTAGACCTTCGGTTTCCTGATCTCGCCCTCGACCGACACGCGCCACGGATGCGGCCGCAGCGTGCCGGCGTTGCGCGACGGATCGCCCTTGTCGGTGCCGAATTCGTAGAAGTTGTTGTAGGTCGTGATGTCCTTGAACGACGTCACCTTCTCAGGGACGACGAACTTGGGATTGGTCTGCGCGGCGAGCTTGCGGGCCTTCGGATCCGGTGACGAGTAAGCCGCGAACGCGAGCCCGTGCGCGCCGATGAGCCCGCCCGCGGCGGCGGCGCCCGCCGCCTGCAGGATACGGCGGCGATTCTCGAACACCGCTTGCGGCGTGATTTCGCTGCGCGGGATGTCGTCGCCGGCAAGCGTTGCGCGCAGCGCCTTCTTGATCAACATGTCGATGCTCCGTTCTGCCAGTCGGGACACTCACGTCCCGACAATCCTTGGACCCAGTTCCGCACCGGCCGTTTCGGCAGCGTACCGCCAAATGTCCGGTGCAAGAAAAAACCGCCGGGCACGTAGTGCGTCGGCGGTTATTAGTCGTTCGAACGGCGCGGATCTTACAGCTTGCCGTAACTGTGCAAGCCGGACAGGAACATGTTGACGCCGAGGAACGCGAACGTCGTGACGAGGAGACCGGTCAGCGCCCACCACGCGGCGACCGCGCCGCGCAGCCCTTTCATCAGACGCATGTGCAGCCACGCCGCGTAGTTCAGCCACACGATGAGCGCCCAGGTTTCCTTCGGATCCCAGCTCCAGTAGCCGCCCCACGCCTCGGCCG
>NZ_LOVS01000168.1:0-8399 GCF_001523835.1 Burkholderia sp. ABCPW 14
ACCCGCCACCCGCCGACGAGCCGACGAGCCGACGAGCCGACGAGCCGAAGGAACGGCACAGAGCAGCCTGATTCGTTCATCCCGAACGGGCCCGCGCCCGCCAGCCGAAGACTCTCGAACCCTACCCACCACGCATCGCCCGCTGCCCGACGCGCAATTCCGCCAACGCAGCCCCGCCACCCGAACAGGAGAGCCGCTCGCCCAGCGCGCTACAATATCCCGCTCACCGGCCGCGGGCCGGCCACCGGCACACCCCTACCACCGCCCGGCGCCACCGCGTGCCGCAGGCATTGCTGATCCGATGACCCAGACTCGCTCTTCCCGTTCCCGCGCATCCGGCGCGCCCGCTCTCGCCACGCGACCGTCGACGTTGCACCTCGTTCCCGATTCGCTCGGCTTCGCGCTCGACGCCGCCGCGCAAGCGGTCGATGCGGTCAACCGCGGCGCGGCGCTGCCCGCCGCACTTGCAGCCGTCCAGGCGGCGCTGCCCGCAGGCACGCAACCGGGGCCGCGCGGCGCGATCCAGGACATCGCCTATCGCGCGGTGCGCCGCCGCGGCACGGCCGATTGGCTGATCGCGCAATTCGTCGCCAAAGCGCCGCACGCGCACGTGCATGCGCTGCTCGTCTGCGCGTTCGCGCTTCTCGTCGACGACGACGAGCACGCCGCGTATGCGCCCTTCACCGTCGTCGACCAGGCCGTGACCGCCGTCGGCGCGCGCCGCGAGTGCTCGTTCGCGAAGGGGCTCGTCAACGCGGTGCTGCGTCGTTTCCTGCGCGAACGGGCCGCGTGGCTCGAGCGGCTGCAGTCCGATCGCCGCGCCCGCTGGAACTACGAGACGTGGTGGATCGACGCGGTCGAGCGCGCGTGGCCCGACGCGTGGCAGCGCATGCTCGCCGCGGGCGACGCGCCCGGCCCGCTGACGCTGCGCGTGAACGCGCGCCGCATGACGGCCGACGCATATCTCGACGTGCTGCGTGCCGAGCAGATCGACGCCGAAAAAATCGGCCGCCATGCGATACGGCTTGCGTCGCCGCTGCCGGTCGAGCGCATTCCGGGCTTCGTGGACGGCATCGTGTCGGTGCAGGATGCGGGCGCGCAGCTCGCGGCCGAATGGCTCGGCGCGCGCGACGGCATGCGTGTGCTCGACGCGTGCGCGGCGCCCGGCGGCAAGACGTGTCACATCCTCGAGCTTGCGGACGTCGAAGTCGTCGCGCTCGAAAGCGATCCGGCGCGCGCGCCGCGCATCGGCGAAAACCTCGCGAGACTGTCGCTTGCAGCCGACGTGCGCATCGGCGACGCGGGCGATCCTGCGCAATGGCACGACGGACGCCCGTTCGACCGAATCCTCGCGGACGTGCCGTGCTCGGCGTCGGGCATCGTGCGCCGCCATCCGGACATCCGCTGGCTGCGTCGCGCGGCCGATATTCCCGCGCTCGTCGCCGAGCAGCGCCGCATTCTCGCCGCGCTCTGGCCGATCGTGAAACCGGGCGGCGAACTGCTGTACGCGACCTGCTCGATCTTTCCGGAAGAGGGCGAGCTGCAGGCGCGCTGGTTTGGAGACGCCTATCAAGATGCGGTACGATTGGACGCGCCCGGGCAGTTGTTGCCGCAGGGCGCGTCAGGCGGGGCGCCGGCCATCGGGGGATCGAGCGAGCCCGGCCGGCATGTTGATCACGACGGATTTTTCTACGCGCGCTTTCAGAAACGGTGACGATCAAACGCTTCTTTCCACTCCGGCTCGCGGCCGTGCTTTGGGTCGCGCTGACGCTGTGTCTCGCTGCCGTTCCTTCCGCACATGCCGATCCGGTCGCCGTGCAGCGCGCGTCGCTGCAGTCGGACGGCAACGGCTGGAGCCTCGACGCGCGTTTCGATTTCGAGCTCAACAGCAGTCTGGAGGACGCGGTCAACAAAGGCGTGCCGCTTTATTTCACGACCGATTTCGAACTGAGCCGCGCGCGCTGGTATTGGTTCGACGAGCAGCCGGTGTCGGCGTCGCAGACGATCCGCCTGTCGTTCCAGCCGCTCACGCGCGAATACCGGGTGTCGACGGGCGGCTTGCAGCTCGGCTTTCCGTCGCTGAAGGAGGCGCTCGCGGTGGTCAAGCACGTGACGTCCTGGCACGTGATCGACAAGAGCCAGGTGCGCTCGGGCGAAACGTATACCGCGTCGGTGCGGATGCAGCTCGACACCGCGCTGATGCCGAAGCCCTTCCAGGTCGACGCGGTGAACAACCGCGACTGGAGTCTCGTTTCCGACTGGAAGCGCTTTACTTTCACGGTGGCCGAACGTGCTAAATAAAATGCGCGTCCGCCGCGCGACGAGCGGAAAGAGCCTCCTCATACGCGTGATCGTGTCGACCGTCGCGATCACGGCGCTTCTGCTGCTCGTACTGCTCGCGGCCGCGAGCGCGAACACCGAGTTCTTCGATCGCTACTACTCGTGGCTCTACTCGGCGAACATCATCGTCGCGCTCGTGTTCCTGCTCGTCGTGCTCGGGCTCGTCGGGATGATCGTCGCGCGCCTGCGCAAGGGCAAGTTCGGCACGCGGCTGCTCGCGAAGCTCGCGGTGTTCTTCACGCTAGTCGGCGTCGTGCCGGGCGGGATCATCTATGTCGTGTCGTATCAGTTCGTGTCGCGCAGCATCGAGTCCTGGTTCGACGTGAATGTCGAGACGGCGCTCACCGCGGGCCTCAATCTCGGCCGCGGGATGCTCGACACGTCGCTCGCGGACCTGCAGACGAAGGCGCGCCTGATGTCCGAGCAGCTCGCGAGCGCCGACAGCAACACGAACGGCACGACGCTCACGCTGCTGCGCCTGCGCGACCAGTTCGGCGTGCAGGATGCGACGATCGTGGAGCCGGGCCGCGGCAACGGCGCCTCGCCCGACGTGCACATCGTCGCGCAGGCGTCGGGCAACTTCGCCGCGCTGATTCCGGACGACATGCCGACGCCGCTGATGCTGGGCCAGGCGCGCGAGCACGGCGGCTATGCGGCGATCGAGGGCGAAGTCGACGGCGATCCGCGCGCGCGCGGATCGAAGGGCGCGCTGCGTCTGCGCGTCGTGCAGCGCATTCCCGATGCGACGACGACGCTGCTGCAGCCCGACGAGCGCTTCCTGCAACTCACGCAGCCGGTGTCGCCGACGCTCGCGCGCAACGCCGACGCGGTGCAGCGCGCGTATCGCGAATATCAGGAGAAGTCGCTCGGCCGCAGCGGGCTGCGCAAGATGTACATCGGCACGCTGACGCTCGCCCTCTTTCTCGCGACGTTCATCGCGATGATGATCGCGCTCGCGCTCGGCAACCAGCTCGCGCGGCCGCTGTTCCTGCTCGCGCAGGGCACGAAGGAGGTCGCGGAAGGCGACTACACGCCGAAGCGCGAGATCAAGACGCGCGACGAGCTCGGCTTCCTCACCCAGTCGTTCAACGCAATGACGCGGCAGCTTTCGGAGGCGCGCCTCGCGGTCGAGAAGAACCGCGTCGCGCTCGAGCATTCGAAAACCTATCTCGAGAGCATTCTCGCGAACCTGACGGCGGGCGTGTTCGTGCTCGACCGCCAGTTCCGCCTGACGACCGCGAACCGCGGCGCCGAGCGGATCTTCCGGCAGCCGTTCAATTCGCTGATCGGCACGACGCTCGATCAGATCGGCGTCGTCGCGGAGTTCGGCGCGATGGTGAGAAAGGCGTTCGCCGATCGCGAGGCGGCGGGCCGGGGCGGCGGCGAGGATCGCGGCCACTGGCAGCAGCAGTTCGCGGTCGAGGTGCCGGGCGAGGCCGATCCGCTGACGTTGCTCGTGCGCGGCACGCGGCTCGTGTCGACGGCCGCCGCGCCGGGCCAGCTCGACGATCCGCAGACGTCCGGCTACGTCGTCGTGTTCGACGACATCTCCGACGTGATCTCGGCGCAGCGCTCGGTCGCGTGGGGCGAAGTCGCGCGGCGGCTCGCGCACGAGATCAAGAATCCGCTCACGCCGATCCAGTTGTCGGCCGAGCGTCTGCAGATGAAGCTCTCCGACAAGCTCGCGCCGCCCGACGCCGAAGTGCTGAAGCGCGGCGCGACGACGATCGTCAATCAGGTGGCCGCAATGAAGCGGATGGTCGACGATTTTCGCGAATACGCGCGCACGCCGACCGCGGTGCTCGTCAACTTGCAACTGAACGATCTGGTGAGCGAAGTATCGACGCTCTACGGCGTCGGCGAAGGCAAGAGCACGATCGTCGTCGAGCAGGCGCCGCTTCCGGTAATCCGCGGCGATGCGACGCAACTGCGTCAGGTGATCCACAATTTGCTGCAGAACGCGCAGGATTCGGTCGCCGACGTCGAGCATCCCCGTGTGTTGCTCGAAACCAAGACAGTAGAATATGGCGATCCCGACGCAGACGGCAAAACGCGCGTCGCGGTTCGGCTGACCGTCTCGGACAACGGTCCGGGTTTTCCGGCGCGCATCCTGACGCGCGCGTTCGAGCCCTACGTGACAACGAAGGCGAAGGGCACGGGGCTCGGCCTCGCGACGGTGAAGAAGATCGTCGACGAGCATGGCGCGCGGATCGATCTGCGCAATCGCATGCACGGCGACGTCGTGGAAGGCGCGCAGGTCTCGATCCTGTTCCTGCAACTCGCGGACGACGCGGCGGGCGCCGGGGGCGGAGCGAACGGCGGCACGGCACCGGCCAAGACAAGAGCAACTGTGCAGACAAAGGCAGCGTAAATGGCAACCATCCTGGTGGTAGATGATGAAATGGGCATCCGGGAATTGCTCTCGGAGATCCTCAGTGACGAAGGGCACGTCGTCGACGTCGCGGAGAACGCGCAAGCCGCGCGCGACTACCGGCTGCAACATGCGCCCGATCTCGTGCTGCTCGACATCTGGATGCCCGACACCGACGGCGTCACGTTGCTGAAGGAGTGGGCAAGCCAAGGACAACTGACGATGCCCGTCATCATGATGTCGGGGCACGCGACGATCGACACGGCCGTCGAGGCGACGAAGATCGGCGCGCTCGATTTCCTCGAGAAGCCGATCACGCTTCAGAAGCTGCTGAAGTCGGTCGAGCACGGCCTCGCGCGCGGCGCGGCGCCGCTGCCGGCGAACCCGGCGGCGAAGCAGGCGGCGGGACCGTCTTCGGTCGCGTCGGCGGCCGCGTTGCCGACGTTCAACGACGATGCGGACGCGGCGCTCGCGGGCCACACGACGGCCGCGATTCCGTTCGACATTCCGCTGCGCGAGGCGCGCGACGCGTTCGAGCGCGCGTACTTCGAGTATCACCTTGCTCGCGAGAACGGCAGCATGACGCGCGTCGCGGAGAAGACGGGCCTCGAGCGCACGCATTTGTATCGGAAGCTGAAGCAACTCGGCGTCGAGCTCGGCAAGAAGCCCGCCGAAGGAGCGGCATAACTTTTTTGCACAAGGGGCTTGATCGCTGTCTGACGCATTGCTATAATCTTTTTTCTTCGTGGCCCGGTAGCTCAGTTGGTAGAGCAGCGGATTGAAAATCCGCGTGTCGGTGGTTCGATTCCGCCCCAGGCCACCAGCAGTATTCCACCCCAAGAATCGCCAGATTCTTGGGGTTTTTCGTTTATGGAGCAGCATTTCCAGTCCTCGGCCGGTTTTGGGACGGCGTGATAAAATCTCCGTCGACTCAAAGACTTAGAGGACTTGAGGATGTGCCCTGGTGGGCGCCGCAAGTCCTTTTTTCGTTTCGGGGCTCGACGAGGACGGCACGAGCCCGTGCGCCGCGGCAGCGCGCCGCGATGAGCGACATAAGCGCTGCGCCGTTTCCGGCCCGGCGCTGCTGCCTATACTGGGTGGACCGGCGCTGGGTGGACCGGCGCCGCCGGCGCGTGCCGGATCGCCGGCGCGCTCGCTCATCATTCACGGAGTATCAGGTGATTCGGACAGACGCTAAGGACAGCGCGCTTGTGTTGTTTTCCGGCGGCCAGGATTCGGCCACGTGTGTTGCCTGGGCGCTCGAGCGCTATCAGACCGTCGAGACGCTCGGCTTCGACTACGGCCAGCGCCATCGCGTCGAGCTCGAATGCCGCGAGGGCGTGCGCGATGCGCTGAAGCGGCGTTTTCCGCAGTGGGAGAACAAGCTCGGCGACGACCACACGATCGATCTGTCGGTGCTCGGCTCGATCAGCGACACCGCGATGACGCGGGCGATCGAGATCGAGACCGCGTCGAACGGCTTGCCGAACACGTTCGTGCCGGGCCGTAACCTGCTGTTCATGACGATCGGCGCGGCGATCGCGTATCGGCGCGGGTTGCGCGTGCTCGTCGGCGGCATGTGCGAGACGGATTTCTCCGGCTATCCGGATTGCCGCGACGATACGATGAAGGCGCTGCAGGTCACGCTCAATCTCGGCATGGATACGCGCTTCGTGCTGGAAACGCCGTTGATGTGGCTCGACAAGGCCGACACGTGGCGGCTCGCGGAGCAACTCGGCGGCAAGCCGCTCGTCGAGCTGATTCGCGTCGAGACGCACACGTGCTACGTCGGCGAGCGCTCGGAACTGCACGATTGGGGCTTCGGCTGCGGCGAATGCCCGGCGTGCAAGCTGCGCAAGCGCGGCTACGAAGCGTATTTGCGCGGCGAGCGCGTGACGGAGGCGCCGGTCTGACGCGGCGCGGTGCTCGCGCGACGGCGCGGGCGGCGACAGGATTCATCGAGTAACGGAAGGCGAACGGCGCGAGCCGAAACGAAGCAGCATGACGTACACGGTCAAGGAAATCTTCTATACGTTGCAGGGCGAGGGCGCGAACGCCGGGCGTCCGGCCGTGTTCTGCCGGTTCGCCGGCTGCAACCTGTGGTCGGGGCGCGAAGCGGATCGCGACGGAGCGGTGTGCCGCTTCTGCGACACCGACTTCGTCGGCACCGACGGCGAGAACGGCGGCAAGTTCAAGGACGCCGAGTCGCTCGCAGCGAAGATCGCGTCGCTGTGGCCGGCAGGCGAAGCGTATCGCTTCGTCGTCTGCACGGGCGGCGAGCCGATGCTGCAGCTCGATCAGCCGCTCGTCGACGCGCTGCATGCGGCGGGCTTTACGATCGCGATCGAGACGAACGGGTCGCTGCCCGTGCTCGAGTCGATCGATTGGGTCTGCGTGAGCCCGAAGGCCGATGCGCCGCTCGTCGTCACGAAGGGCAACGAACTGAAGGTGGTGGTGCCGCAGGACAACCAGCGCCTTGCCGATTATGCGAAGCTCGACTTCGAGCATTTCCTCGTGCAGCCGATGGACGGCCCGTCGCGCGACTTCAACACCAAGCTCGCGATCGACTGGTGCAAGCGCCATCCGCAGTGGCGACTGTCGATGCAGACGCACAAGTACCTGAACATTCCTTGAGCCTTACGCTTCATTCATCGTGCTGATTACCCGAAAACTCGAATTCGACGCGGGCCACCGCATCCCCGATCACCGCAGCCAGTGCCGGAATCTGCATGGGCATCGCTATGTGCTCGAAATCACGCTGCGCGGCGATCTCGTCGATACCGAGGGCGCACCCGACCGCGGGATGGTGATGGATTTCGCCGACGTGAAGGTGCTCGCGATGGAGCACCTCGTCAGCAAGTGGGATCACGCGTTCCTCGTCTATGCGCGCGACGACGTCGTGCGCTCGTTCCTCGAGAAGATGGCCGACCACAAGACGGTCGTCCTCGACCGGATTCCGACCGTCGAGAATCTCGCGGCGATCGCGTTCGACATCCTCGCGAACGTCTACGACGCGCATTACGGCGTCAATCTGCGCCTCGAGCGTGTGCGTCTCTACGAGACGCCGAACTGCTGGGCCGACGTCGAGCGCGACTCGCGCGTCTGACGCGCGGCGGTACGCGGCACCGGCGGCCGGCGTGCGCTGCGGTATGCGCTTCGGCGTGCGCGAGGCGGTCGCGCATCGGCGCTTTTTCTTCGCGCTCCTTCGTTCGATGCACTCGGCCGGTTTGCTCGGGGCGCTCGGTTTCCTGTGGATGCGCAGTGGTGGTTCGATTCAGGCGAATTTGTTGAACCCGGCGGATCAGCGGATCGTCGCATTTGCCGATTTGCCGATTTGCCGATTTGCCGATTTGCCGATTTGCCGATTTGCCGAGCGCCGAGCGCCGAGCGCCGAGCCGCTGACTCGTTGATCATTGTGCTGCTGTCGTCCTGGGCAATTGTCTGATCGGCCAGCGAATCGTTCGAGCTGTCGATGCGCTGGTTCGATAATTCGCCGACCCGCCGACCCGCCGACCCGCCGACCCGCCGACCCGCCGACCCACTGACCCACTGACCCACTGACCCACTGACCCACTGACCCACTGACCCACTGACCCACTGACCCACTGACCCACTGACCCACTGACCCACTGACCCACTTACCCACTGACCCACTGACCGACTGACCCACTGACCGACTGCCCAACTA
>NZ_LOVS01000169.1:0-1384 GCF_001523835.1 Burkholderia sp. ABCPW 14
TGTCGCGAGCAAATGAATTGTCCGGGTCTGTAGCACGTAATCTGTCCGGTTTTTGGGTGCGGCATGAAGCCACCCGTAAGCCGGGCACGGTGGTTACAGGAAACCCGGAAGATGAGATTCGAAGAGGTCTACACGGACTGGCAGGAGAAGCGCCTGACGCAAGCGGAGGCAGCGAGGCTGCTGGGGGTATGCGAGCGCACGTTTCGCCGCCAGATGGGACGCTACGAAGCCGATGGGCTCGATGGGCTGATCGACAAGCGGATCGAGCAGATTTCGCATCGGCGTGCGCCGGTTGATGAGGTGGTCAAGCTGGTGGAGCTGTACCGGCGTGACTACGCAGGCTGGAACGTGCGGCATTTCCATTGCTGGTATCGGCGCGAACATGCGGGTCAGCGCAGCTACACGTGGGTGAAGAACCAGTTGCAGCAGGCGGGTGAGGTCAAGCGCGCCAAGGCGCGCGGCAAGCACCGCAAGAAGCGTGAGCGCGCGCCGTTGCCGGGCATGCTGGTGCATCAGGATGCCAGTCGCCATGAGTGGGTGGCCGGGCACGACTGGGACCTTGTGGTGACGCTGGACGACGCGACAGGCGAGCACCTGTCGATGTTCTTCTGCGAAGAGGAAGGCACGGCTTCCAGCTTTCACGGCGTGGGCCAGACGATTGCCTGCCACGGCTTGTTTTGCGCGCTCTACACCGACCGCGGCAGCCATTACTTCCATACGCCCGAAGCCGGAGGCAAGGTCGACCACAACAACCCGACACAGTTTGGCCGGGCGCTGGCGCAGTTGGGTATCGAGCACATCGCGGCCTATTCACCCGAGGCCCGTGGGCGTTCCGAGCGCGCTTTCGGCACACACCAGGAGCGCTTGCCACGCGAGCTCGCCAAGGCCGACATCACCGATATGCAGCAAGCCAACGCCTACCTGCAGCAGGTCTACATGCCGCGTCACAACGCTGAGTTCGCCGTGCCGGCTGCCGAGTCGGGCAGTGCCTTTGTACCCTACATCGGCAACGGCTTGGCCGATATCCTATGTGAGCATCACGAGCGCACGGTAGGCAATGACAACTGCGTGAGCTTCGAGCGGCTGAAGTTGCAGATTCCAGCCGATAGCGCACGGCCTCACTACGTCAAGCGGCGCGTGCGTGTGCATCGATATGTGGACGGCACGCTGGCGGTGTTTTACGGGCCACGTTGCCTGGGGCGCTATGATGCGCAAGGTGCGCTTGTCAGCGCCCCGGTTCAGTTGGCTGCCTGAGGGTCCGCCAGACAGCCGCGGGGGCGGCAAGCCGGCTTCGGGCTACGCCCTACGCCGGCTTGCCGCCCCCGCCAACATGCGGACATTTCATTTGCTACAAAACCGGACATTTCTATTTGTCCGCGACAGC
>NZ_LOVS01000170.1:0-526 GCF_001523835.1 Burkholderia sp. ABCPW 14
TCGGCGTCTGCGTCGAGCGCTCCCCCGACCTCGTCGTCGCGCTGCTCGCCGTCCTCAAGGCCGGCGCCGCCTATCTCCCGCTCGACCCCGCCTATCCCCGCGAGCGCATCGACTACATGCTGCTCGATTCCCGCGCCCAGTGCGTCATCGCCTCCCGCGCGCTCGCGCTCCCCGATGGCTCCACCGTCCGCAACGTCGTCCGTCTCGACGACACCGATCTGATCGCGCGCCTCGACCGCGCCCCCGATCACAACCCCGACCCCGCCGACGTCGGCCTCGCCCCGCATCATCTCGCCTACCTGATCTACACCTCCGGCTCCACCGGCCAGCCCAAGGGCGTGATGATCGAGCACCGCAACACCGTCGCCTTCATCCACTGGGCCCTGCACGCCTTCCCCGCCGACGCGTTCGACGGCGTCCTCGCCTCCACCTCGGTCTGCTTCGACCTGTCCGTCTTCGAGATCTTCGCCACCCTCGCCGCCGCCGGACGCATCGTCCTCGTGCCCGACGTGCTCGCCCTCCCCGG
>NZ_LOVS01000171.1:0-700 GCF_001523835.1 Burkholderia sp. ABCPW 14
CGCTGCATGGTCGACTCGTGGGAAGAATGGGCGGACGACTTCTCGCCGCTGCTGCTGCGGCCGTTCGGTCATCGCGAGGTGTGGGTCGGCTACGATCCGGCGCTCACGGGCGATTCGGCGGGCCTCGTCGTCGTGGCGCCGCCGCGCGTCGACGGCGGCGCCTTCCGCGTGCTCGAACGTCACCAGTTCCGCGGCAACGACTTCGAAGAGCAGGCCGCGGCGATCGAGGCGATCACGCAGCGCTACAACGTCGGCTACATCGCGATCGACACCACGGGCATGGGCCAGGGCGTCTACCAGCTCGTGTGCAAATTCTTCCCGGCCGCCGTCGCGCTGAACTACTCGCCCGAGGTGAAAACCCGCCTCGTGCTCAAGGGCCAGTCCGTCATCCGCAACGGCCGCCTGCAATTCGACGCGGGGTGGATCGATCTGGCCGCGTCGTTCATGGCGATCAAACAGACGATGACGGCAAGCGGCCGCCAATCCACCTACACCGCGGGCCGCAACGACGAGACGGGCCACGCCGACCTGGCGTGGGCCTGCCTGCACGCGATCGACCGCGAGCCGCTCGCCGGCGGCGGCATTCATTCTTCTTCTTTCACGGAGTTTTACTCATGAGCAAGCGCCGATCGCGCGCGCCGCGCACGTTCGCGGCCGCGCCCAATTCGAGCGCCGGCAGCGCCGCGCCGGCGCGCGCCGA
>NZ_LOVS01000172.1:0-4562 GCF_001523835.1 Burkholderia sp. ABCPW 14
CCGACCCGCCGTTCTGAACGGTACCGCCGTCGCAACACGTCAAAGGGGCCCGAGGGCCCCTGCGTACTTGAGAAAATTACTCAGCATTGCGCCGCCGTTTAAGCGCGGTTTTACGCCGCCATCAACAGCTATGGCAAGGAGGTTTGGAAATGCCCATTATTCGATTCGAATCAAATCTCAAAAGCGAATTCTTTGAGGCCGAAAAGCGGGTGCGGATTCAACCGGTGGATGCAACAGATTGATGGAACCGCTCGGCCGGTGTGTCAAAGTTAAGCGTCTTACGCGGACGCTCGTTGAGTCGCCTTGCTACTGCGTCGAGTTCGGCTTGTGAATAGGTAGAGAGGTCAGTGCCTTTCGGGAAGTACTGCCTCAGCAGTCCGTTCATGTTCTCATTCGAGCCGCGTTGCCACGGATTCTGCGGATCGCAGAAATAGACCTGAACGTCGGTTGCGACGGTAAAGCGTTTATGATCCGCCATTTCCGTGCCCCTGTCCCAGGTCAGCGACTTATATAGTTCCCGCGGTAGCTTGCTGGCGTGTCGTATCAGCGCGTTGACCACAGCCTCGGAATCCTTGCCGGCTACTTTTACCAGCATCACGAATCGGCTCTGACGTTCGACGAGGGTTGCAATCTGGCTGGTCGCGTTGCCAAACAGCAAGTCACCTTCCCAGTGCCCGGGTATTGCACGATCCTCCGCCGTGGCAGGGCGTTCACTGATCGATACCGCGTCGCGAATATTCGCGCGCTCTTCGGTTTTCAATGTGTGATGGCGAGATCGACGCATGGCCCGAGAGCGTCTCAAGTGTTCAAGCAGCTCCTTTTTCAGGGCCCCGCGAGCTTGAATATAGAGGCTCCGGTAAATCGTCTCGTGTGACACCAGATAGTCCTTGTTGACAGCATATGCATGCTTGAGCCAACCAGAAATCTGCTCGGGAGACCACTGTAGCCTCAGCTTTGCAGCGACAACTCGCGCTAGCGTCTGGTTACTCGCTAATTTGCAGACCTTCGGCCGACGTGCCCGCTCCCAGGCGATTGCGTCCGCTTGACTTGCTCGATAGCCGTGGCTGCCTCCGTTGCGTTGCAACTCGCGGCTGGCTCACCGCGCGCGCAAGACAAAAGGCCCGTGTTCCTGAGAACACGGGCCTCTGCGTCAATTTGATGGCGAATCAGCGGATTGAACCCCGGACCTGCGAATCCATCTCCTGACGTACCCAATGCCATTCATCGTCTGCGGGCACGCAAAGAACGCCAAGCGCGTGGTCGAGCGTTTTCTGTATCGTGTGAGTCTGCCACCCGTGATCCTGGATCAGGAAGCGGGAGGCTCGAAGACGATCATCGAAAATTCGAAAGGGACGCGGAGGCGGCGGATTTCGCTGTGGTGTTGTCGACTCCAGACCATTGAGGCGCGCCGGCGAACAAATTAGCGTTCGACGGCCATGGCGCTCCGATGAGCGTCAGCAACGCGCAATCGCGTGCATCAAAAACGTGATATTTGAACTCGGCAATTCAGGCTTCGCCGGGTCATTGCACTGATGCATTGGATACCCGTCTAGACCGTTGGCGGATATTCAAGTCGTTCCCCGTCCAGCGGTTGGTTCTGGCGACTTGATGGGCTGCAGATATCTCTCCACGGCTTCAGTGCGCGAACTCACATTCAGTTTCTCGAAAATATTTTTCAAATGCCATTTCACTGTTTCCGGAGTAACCTTCAATTCTCTGCCGATCTCCTTGTTGGATAGGCCGCGGGCCACCCGGGACAGTATTTCCAGTTCCCGGGAACTGAGCACGCCAGGCGTCGACGTGTGCGGGGTCGGGAAGGGCGTCACCGGCGCGAAGTTCAAGGTATCAAATGCGGACAGCAAACGATCGACGAATACCTTGTCTCGACTCGGCGCATTCGTCGAATTGCGTCGCCATAGCTCGATCAGATTGCGCATCGCTGGACCTTCGTCCACAAAGATATTAACCATGCCTTCTGTCTGCGCGATAGTCAGCGCGCGACTGACAGCCGTCAGCGCCTCTCGGGAAGCGCCGCATTGTTCAAGCGCGAGCGCGAGCAGAACCGAAGTCATCGCTTCCTGATAGCGCCAACTCGTGGCTGCCATATCGTAGCGTTGCGCAGAGAGACGAACGACAGCGAGATTCGCTCGCCCGTCCGCGATCATGACGCGCGAAAGAACGGATTGGTACGCGACCCACGTTTCCAGAAACGTACCCCGTCGCCCTCGGCATTGTTCCGGCACGATCAGACTTAACTCATCCACGATCTGTTGCGCTTCCGACAGACGTTCGTCGACGCGAAAGAGGCGTACTGTCTCGGCGTCACATCCGACTCTCAGCCGCAGCAACTGTCGCATCTCCGCGACCTGTCGCCCGTTTTCGAGCGCAGCCAGCGCCAATCCAGTATTGCCGGCCCGGGCATGCAGCCGCGCTGCGGTGCAGGTATGCCGCAACAGGCCGCTCAGAGGGCACGTATCCATCGCAATTTCCGTCGTGGCGGCCACGACGTCGTGGGCTCGCGACAGCTCGTTGCGTTCGTAATAGATCGCGGAGAGACAGCCGGCTAGTCCGGCCAGGACACCCGAGTTTCGCCCAAGCTTGTTTTCAGCACGGGTAACGGCTGCCTCGAGGAAGGTCGCGCCCGCCGACATCTCGCCCTGAAGCAGCAACGCGAGACCATACAGATACTCTCGGTAACAATCCTCGAATGCCAATGCTTGACTTCGCCCCGAATGAGGGGTGACCAGCGCCCAGGTCCGCTGGAACTCATCGAATTTTCCCGCATACATGAACCCATATAGTTGGGCTAGCTGTGCGAAGCGCTTGGCCCAAGGCATGGTCGGCACCGTGCATGCGCTCGTCGCCTGTCCAAGTGCCAGCGCGCGATCACTGTCGTCGTTGAAGATAGCGATTAGCGCGCTTACCGAATTGACTTCAGCAAGCAACGCCTCGTCGTCTTTCGATTTCGCCTCGTTCTGGGCCATCGCAGCCGCGACAGCATGAATTTCCTGTTTTGCAGCGGCGTTCTGCATGGATATGGCGAGTGCCAGGGCTTTCGCTAGACGCAGGCGAAGCCGTTTGTCTACCGATTCCGAAGGAAGCCGCGATATCCAGCTCAACAACGTATGAGAATCGCCCAATTCAACCATTGCCGTTGCGCAATTCTCAACCCACTGGGCGGCTTGCTCAACATCGCCTGCGGTCAGCGCATGCTTGACAGCCTCGGGCCAAAGACGAGCCTCGGCAAACCACTGGCTTGCCCGGCGATGCATGATCGGGATTTCGTCCGGCATTTGCCTGATGACACGGCGTCGCAGCGCTTCACCCAGCAGTGCGTGATACCGGAACCATTGTCGCTCGTCGTCGAGCGGGCGGATGAAGACGTTATGCCGTTCCAGCCACTCGAGCTTTTCCCAACTCGCGCCACGCGAGCCGATAACTGCATCGCAGACATCCGCGCCTAGTCGATCGAGAATCGAAGTACGCAATAGAAAATCCAGCATGTCCGGCGGCAACTCTGTCAGCACGGTATCGTTCAGATATGTGTCGGTCCCGATACGCGCGCCTGACAGACCAACCGCAACCCTCGTCGCGTCGCCCGCCTTACGCAGCGCAAGCGACGCCAGTTGAAGGCCTGCTACCCATCCCTCGGTAACGTCGTTTAATAGCTTCACGCTGGAGCGGTCGAGCGTGACCCTCTCGGTTCGGCTGAAGAACGTCTGCGCATCGTCCACCGAAAAGCGAAGATCTTCCGCATCCAGGCGTACGACCCTCTCCGGCGCAACAACGCGACCGAATACCGATGTGGAATCGCTACGCGCGCCGAACATGATATGGAGATTTTCCGGCGCGTAGCGCAGCAAGCGGGAAAGTATCGCGACGATGGGCTTCGACGTCAGACGATCGACGTCATCGAGCACAAGAAAGACCTGTCGCTCGCACGCGCCTATTTCGTTTAGCAGTACGGAAATGATCATTCCGACCGGCATCAGCATATCGTGCCGCAGTAGCCGTTGAGCCTGTCTCCCAACCTCATCATCTGCGCGGCATAGCGATGCAACGAGATACGCGACAAATAGCTGCGAATCGTCGTCTTCATCGTCGAGGCTCAGCCACGCAACCACGTGCTTTTTCTCCAACAGTTCGCGGCACCACTCGGCAAGCAATGTCGTTTTCCCAAATCCTGCTGGTGCGTTGACCGTGACCAAACTGAGACCGTCATGCACGGGTAGACGCTCGTATAAAGGCCGGCGTGACACATAGCCAGACGGTAGTCGGGGCGGCGTCATCTTGGTCTGGATCAGCGTCACGCTCCAGATCAGATCCGCGTTTGCTTGTGAGATGGTGGCGCTCATGTTTCGTCAGGAAATCAGGACACGTGGGCTGCGTTGCCAGAATCTGTCTTGGCACCGGGTTTATCCCAGGTCTGCCCCCTCGTTACTATCTTCACACCCCGATAATTGGGGTTTTGGCCAGCCAGGCCCGGCATGATTCCCGCCCCCAGTCGCAGTCATGATCCGGGGGGTGTTGTCACCGGGCCTGGTGGGTGGCTGGTGATCGCT
>NZ_LOVS01000173.1:0-6576 GCF_001523835.1 Burkholderia sp. ABCPW 14
ACGCCGCGGCGCACGCAGGTGAACGTGTTCTCGTAACGGGTGTCGGCATCCTTCGCGAGCGCGGCCGGCAATGCAGGGGCTGCGTGCGCGAGATTGCGGCTCGCCGCGAACAGCGCCTGTACGCGTTCGTTGAGCCCTTTGGGCAGGTTGTTCCAAATGTCGTGGTCGATCGACGTGATCACGAACCGGCGTTTTTCGGGAAGTGGCCTGTCCCATTCCGGGTCGCCCGTCAGCGTGACCCATGCGCCCACGGCGAGGTCTCGCACACCGCTGACGCCGTCGTAACGCTCAGCTTCGAACTCGTGCGCGAGCATGCGCGCGTGCGTGAGCCGCTCGTGATCGCTCCACGAATCGCCCGCGTGCGGGATGTCGATCGCGACGTCGGTCAGCAACCTGGCCAGGTCGTTGCCTGCCTCGCCCTGATCGAGACTCGAACCGACGGTCGATTCGTCGATTCGGGCCTTCTTGTAATCCCATGACGGCCGACCGGCCTTGCCCTGAATCAGTTGCCGATGCAGCGCGAACAGCGTGACCGTGTCGCGCTGCTCGGTGCCGGCGTCACGCGGATGCAGTCGGACCGTGCCCGCCGGCGCTTCCGGCAGCGACATCGGATCGTCACAGCATACGAGCGTATGCACCGGCGTTTCGTCGTGAACGTTCTGCGCGCGCTTCGCCCGACCGGCCTTTGCAAATGCGGTAATCCCTTCGCGACGCAGCAGGCGACGCACGAAGTGCGCGTCCGATTCATTGACCTGGCGGGTCAGTTCGCGGGGCGGATACCGGTCGGCGCGAAGACCGGATAGATCGAACTCGAACGCGCGCGCAAGGGCCGGGCTGCGCTGCTGCCATTCGTTGAACAGCGTGGTGAGAATGTCGACGACGTTCCGCTTCCGAAACACGCGCGAATTGGTGCGCTTGTCCATCAGCGACAGTGTGTCGCACACGGTCAGTTGGTACACGCAGAGTTCGCCGTCGCTTTGTCCGATCTGGACGTCGCGGATGATTGCGTTCACCATGTGCAACTGTCCGCGGTCGGTAACGAGCCGGATCGAAACCGGGATGCCGAGGAATACGCCGGGCGGCAGGTCGTGGTGGGTCGACACGCAGGTCAGACGCCCCCGGATCCCGCTCATCAGCCCTTCCTGAACACTCGCGTGCTGCAGCGCGAGGAGATGGCCGATCGCGGCCTGCGCGGTACCAAAGTGCAACGCGACCGGGCGGTTATTCCAATCGACCGCCCCCGATGCGAAACCGCGTAGCGTATCGTTCAAATGGGTCACGGCGAGACTCTCAGGTTTCTGTTTGGATTTCGAATTGAAGGAGCATTGATTTTAGAGACGACCGAAAACTCCTCACGGCGCGTTAATTTTAGCAAGGTCGAGACAAGTGGCCGCCAAATTAACGAGGGTTCACGATCGCTTCGATGATGTGCCATGAGGTGAGATGGCGCGAAACCTGTCAGAGCTAACAGGTCTATTCCGTGTATTGGCGCGCTGAGTGCCGGCCGCCGCACCCGTGGCATCGAAATTGACCTCGGAAGCGAAGACATCTCTGCCTACCGGCTCGATTCCTTTTATGGCTGTTGCAAAGAAGCGTGTGTGTTTGAGTACCGTCCCGGCGCTCGGTTGCGGGTTACGCAGGCCGATCGATAACGAATTCGTCGCGCGGCAGGCCAGACATCCATTTCGGAGCTCGGCCTCGACCGCTCCACGTCTCCCCCGTCATTGGGTTTCGATATTTCGGTGGAATCGGACCACGTCGCTTGTCCGGCGAGCGCAGGCGAGTCCAATGCGGAAAAATCTGCTCAGGCCGGATCTCGAATCTCAAGACAGCCTCTCGTATCTCCGACAGTACCGTTGAGATTTCGCGCTGCTTCGCTGCTTCGGCCTCCTTATTGAGTGCATCGAGCTGAGCCTTCAGTTCTTCATAGGTTGCCACATTGAATCTCCAATTGACGTGCGTTCCGGCGTGCGCATCCGATTGAGTTGCGCAACAGTCGACCGGGCGTGCTGGGTGCAGTGCATCAACCAGCACGATGGGAATAAAAAGACGATCGTCGATCCCGACGATCGCAAAATCGCCTGCTCCGAGGCAGATCGGAGGGCAGCAGGCGGTGGCCGATTCGAGCTAAGCGGTTAGGTGTCGCCTGCGCCCTGCGCGGGAATGCAGCGAATCTCGTGTGGCGGGATAGCCGAATTCTCGCTTGGACGATGGTTGAAGCGCGGCGATGCACGCTGTCTGCGGATCGGACGGTCGATGGCTGCCACGCTTTCTGATGGATGCTGCGCGATTACGCGATGGTGCGCGCACGCCGAATTCGAGGCACGCGACGTTGATCTTGGGAGGGCGATAGCAATCGTCGCCGTCGCGACCGGACGGGTGTGCCAATGTTGCCGTAAAATACGGTCAGCCATGGTGGTCTCTCATTGTGTTCACCTAGGTTAGGAGGCGGGCGATGTTCGCAGCATCGCCCGCCTCCGGTTCTCTTCGGACTTCTGCATTGGAGTTGCCCGCTTCGTGCTAGCGGGCCGGAGACGTGATGGTCGTCGTCCGTTCTCCTTCCGCGTTACCGATCCGCTGTATCGGGAGATACCTGAGTCTCATTGCAGTTCATCGGTTCCCCTTCAACTTCAACCAGACCTTGTTGCGCAGCTGAATCGCGGCGGCCGAGCACATCTTGTACGGCTTGAGCCGCACTTTGTATTGCTCCGGCGTCTTGACCGCTGGATTGCTCAACAGCGCTGCATCAACGTAGCGGTCGGAGCCGATGATCTCGTTGCTATACCGGATAGCGTTCGTCACCTGCGCGATGTTCTCCGGCCGCATCATCCAATCGAGGAACTTGTGGGCTGAATCGACATTGCGAGCCTTTGCTGGAATGAGCAGGCTGTCCATGAACAGACGCACACCCTCCTTCGGATAGATGAACTTGATCGACGGGAGGCGCTCCTGCGCACGCACTGCCGCCCCGTTCCAAATATGCTGCACCGTGATCTGCTTGGACGCGAGGCGATCGATCGTTCCATCATTGCTGTACGTCTTCACGAACGGCTTTTGCTTTTGCAAGATATCGAGTACACGTTTCGCATCAGCGGGATTCTCGGTGCATTCATCCTGTCCGAGATACCAGCTCGCGGCCATGTACAGTTCCTCTTCGACGTCCAGATCGCCAATCTGGCCGCGCAATGCTTCGGGCGGCTCGAAGAACGACTTCCAACTGTCGTCAAGCTTTCCGCCGGGAACTCGTGCACTATCGTATGCGAAGCCGGTCAGCACCACCGTGTACGGCATTGCATAGTTCCGCTCAGAATCAAATGACGGGTGGCGATATTCAGGCTTGATGTTCGCGATATTCGGCAGATTGTTCTTGTCGAGCTTGAGCAAGAGTCCAGATTTCACGAGCACGGGCACGTAATAGTCGCCTGCGATCACGACGTCATACCCGCCTCCGCCAGACTGCAGCTTCTGAGTCAACGCTGCGTCACTCGCGTAAGTGTCAAGCGTCGTCTTGATCCCTGTCTCCTTCTGGAACTTCTTGATCAGCGTGTCGGGCAAATAGTCCGGCCAGCTTCCGACGTGAAGCTCGGCTGCCACTGCAGTTCCGGCAGCAAGAAGCAACGTCGCCCCTACTATTTTCTTCATACTGTTCCTATCGTTTGAATGTTCGAGTGGTACGTCTCAGATCGCTCGGACTCGAACCGTCTTGCAGTTCTCCGACCGAGGACCCAGACCGTCAGCAGTTGAATCGACGAAAGCCCAATGATTGCTGTCGAAATGGCGCTCACCTTGGGCGTGATTCCGAGCTTCAATGCGCTAAAGATGTACATCGGAAGAGTGGTCATGCCGGCGCCAGCCAAAAAGTAGCTGGTGACGTAGTCGTTCATCGATGCGACGAAAGAAAGCAGTGCTCCTGCCACGATACCCGGCAGCGCCAAAGGAACGGTGATTTGCCAAAACGCCGCCCACGGAGGTGCGGACAGATCGGCTGCAGCCTCAAGCAAAGTCCGGTCGATCGTCTTCAGGCGGGCGTTGATCGGTAGATACGCGAGTGGAACGCAAAAGACCACGTGCGCAAACAGGACCGCAACAAATCCGACTTCGAACGCGATCATGGAGAACACCATCATGGTGGCGATAGCGAGAACGACCTCGGGTATCGCAAGCGGCAAGGCGATTACGAGCCCACGTAGATCAAAGCCGCGATGTTTCTTTCGGGACCATGTGGCGACGGCCGCGCTCGTGGCGAGAGTGGTTGAAAGAACCATCGACCATAGAGCTAGAACCAGCGAGTTTTGTGCGGCTCGAATGAGAGTCGGGTCCGACCACGCCTCGACGTAGCCCTGAACGCTCCAGCCCTGCCATACGAGTGCGGACGGTCCCCTATTGAAGCTCATCCAGGCAACGATCACCAACGGCAGGTAGAGGAATAGCAGGACCGCAATCGCAACTTCGGTCGTAAGTGGAAAACGACGCAGTTCATGCGAGGTCATGAACGTGCTCCTGTCGCGGGAGTATGGACGTCAGTCGCAGCGCGAGCATCGCCAAAAGCACGACTCCGAGAAGCACAAACGACATGGCGGCACCCAACGGCCAATCGCGGCCACCGGCGAACTGGAAGTCGATCAGATTGCCCACCATGAACGCGTGATTGCCGCCAAGTAAGCTTGGAATTGCATAGGAACCCAACGCCGGGACAAAGACGAGCCCAAGGCCCGCCATGATGCCCGGACGGCAGCCGGGGACGATCACATGCATGAGGGCCGCCCCTCTATTCGCGCCCAGATCGTAGGCAGCCTCCACCAACCGCCAGTCGAATTCGTCGAGTGCCGCGAAAATCGGCAGCACCATGAAGGGGGTGAATGCGTAGACGAGGCCGATCAGAGTCGCGAGGTCCGTGTAAAGCAGTCCAAGGGAACCATGAAGCAGGCCGAACGCGCCAAGGATCCAGCTCAGTAGGCCGTTGTCAGCCATGACGATAATCCAGCCGCACATTTGCACTACGACGCAGGTCCAGAACGGTATGGTGACGAGCACCAACAAGATCGCTTTCCACATTGGTGCGCGGGTTGATATAAATAGGGCGGTAGGAAAGCCAACGACCACGCAACCAGTAGTCGTCAAGAATGCCATCACCGCCGACCGTAGAAAGATGCCCACGTAACCCTGTTGAAGTACAAGCGAACCGTCCCAGTCACGATCGAACGCGACGCGCTCATAGGCTCGAATCGTGAAATCTCCCCATGCAACGCCCCCAAATTCGAGAGGAGCGCTGATCGATACCACCACTAGAACCATGAGCGGGAGTATCACGCCCAAAATCATGACAAGCACGATCGGATCGCAAATCGCTCGCCACGATTTAGATTTAATTAGAATGGAGACTCGAAAAACCACTAATTACCTCGAATCGGTAAGCTCAACGGGGAGAAAGCGTAACAAATTGGTTGCCATATTTACAGATCACATGCGTGCTGAACACGCCAATCTCTTATCTCAAAGCGCCAATGTTGTTACAGAGATCAGCCTCAGCACCAATTCGCCACCCCATTTCATATAGCGAAATATTGGAATATCGATTATTGACCGAGAGCGCCTCTTTCATATGAAATTAATGCAATTATTATGAGGTTCCCTCGATTTTTCGCCTTCCAACGGTCCCGAGTTATGCGGCGGCGTCCTTGGTCTGCCGAGCTTTGACCCAGTCACGAAGGAACCGCCCTGGAGAAACAAAGCCGAGCGACGAATGACGACGACTGCGGTTGTAAAACACTCGATGTATTCGAACAGATCGGCCTTCGCGTCTTGATGCGTCCGGTAGTGCGTGGCGTGAACCCGTTCGTTCTTCAAGCCGTTGAAGAAGCTTTCCGTCGGGGCGTGGTCACAACAATTTCCCTTGCGGCTCATCGAGCAGCGCATGCCGCAGGCGGCCAGTTTGCGCTGGAACTCGTGACTCGCGTATTGGGCGGATTCAACCGGTCGTCACCCCGTAACAGCGCCCGTGCCGGGCCCGGATACCGTTCTCGCGCATCAGCCGTTCCACGCTCTCCTTGCTGGCCGGAAAGCCGCGCTCACGGATTTCCTCGGTCATGCGCGGCGAACCGTATGCACCCTTGTACTCGGCGTGCACCGTCCGGATCATCGTCAGCAGTTGCGTGTCCGTCAGTCGCGTTCGCCCCGGCGCGCCGCCGCGTTTCCACGCGCGATAGCCGCTCACGCTGACCGACAGCACGCAGCACAGCGACCACAGCGGATATTTCCCGACCTGCCGGTCGATCCAGGCATACCTCACAGCAGGTCCTTCGCGAAGGATGCTGCCGCTTTTTTTTGGTTCATCGAGGAATTCCGGGGAACGCGGCGCGGATTTTGAGGAAGAAATATTCCTCGTCGCGTTCCCCGTAAGCGCGACGCTTGATGACCTTGATGGTGTTGTTGATGCCTTCGACGACGCTGGTATTGAGCGGATGGCGGCAGCGGGCCAGGATGCCGTGCCAGTAACCCTGCAAGCGCTGGGCAAACAGTTGCAGCGCGGCAATCCCGCTTTGCCGGGCTTGCTCGATCCATTGCCCCCAAGCCTTT
>NZ_LOVS01000174.1:0-18402 GCF_001523835.1 Burkholderia sp. ABCPW 14
CAGCACGCGAAGGCTGCTCGGCGCGTGCCGGCCAGCTTCGTTCCGGGCTGATAGGTTGGCGTCGTGGCGCATTCAGCTTCCTGTCAAACGACCAAGCACACTCGATTCGCGTTTGTGCAGAGCATCCTTAAGGGTTTTTACCCCCCCACCAAGAGGGTGATGCGTCAGCTTGTATGAGGACGACCAGAAGGGCCGCCGACACGATTCCGAGGAACATACGATTCTTGCTGTGACCGTGTCTTGCGAAAAACGGAATCCTGCGCCGCGACTCGAGCGGCGCTGACAAACCGGGACACGAACATGCTTCATCAGACCAATGGTTTTCATGCCAACGCCCTGCTGGGCTCGCTTGCCGACGACAGCCTGCGCGCGCTCGCGCCGCATCTCGAGCTCGTGAAGATCAAGAGCGCGCAGCTGCTCTGCGAAACCGACGAGCCGATGCGTCATCTGTATTTCCCGACCACCGCGATGATGTCCGTGCTGTATCTGATGGAAGACGGCGCGATGGTCGAAGTCGCCGCGGTCGGCAGGGAAGGCGTGGTCGGCGTGTCGACGCTCGCCGACTACGGCTGCGGCGGCGCGTCGGGCCGCGTCGAGGTGCGCAGCGGCGGCTTCGCCTATCGCGTGCCGACCCAGGTGTTTCGGCGCGAATTCGACCGCTCGCTCGACACCTATCAATTGATGCTCCGCTACTGGCAGGCCGCGATGACGCAGATCGCGCGCAGCGCGCTCTGCAACCGTCATCACTCCGTCAGCGAGCAACTGAGCCGCTGGCTGCTGCTCGCGCACGATCGCGTCGAAGGCGACGAACTCGCGGTCACGCAACAGACGATCGCGAACATGCTCGGCGTGCGTCGCGAAGGCATTACCGAAGCGGCGGGCAAGCTGCAGGAGGCGGGGTTCATCCGCCAGCGCCGCGGACACATCACGGTGCTCGACCGGCACGGCCTCGAAACGCACGCGTGCGAGTGCTACGGCGTGATTCGCGGCGAATTCAACCGCCTCATCCTCGAGGCGACCCGCGAAGCGCACACGCCGCAGCCGATTCCGGCGGAAGGCCGGCCGCTACGCGTCGCCGGCTATCACGGCGTTGTGCGCTCGGCCGCTTGAGACGACAGAACAACGAAAGTGGAGATTCGGCAATGTTGGGACTCTTGAACAAGCTGCTCGACGTGGTGCTGGTGGCGGCGGGAGCGTTGCTCGCACAGGTGCTGTACGACAGCGGCACGCTCGACGTGCCGGACGCGCAGCGCACGGCCATCGCGCTGCTGTGCGCGCTGACGCTGATCGTCTTCCCGGCGATCGGCGTCTACGACGGCGCGCGCGAGCAGATGTCGTATCGCACGCTGTCGCGCGTGCTGCTCGGCTGGCTCGGCGTCGCCGCGATCGCCGCGGCGTTCACGCTGCTGCTGCATCGCGGCGCCGACGTGTCGCTCGTCTGGCTCGGCCGGACGATGCTGATGTCGGGCGCAGTGCTGCTGCTCGGCAAGGCGTCGATCCACGGCATGCTGACCGGTTTGCGCCGGCCGGGCGCGAAGCCGCGCGCGGTTGCGATCGTCGGCTCCGAGGTTTATGGGCGTGCGGTGCTCGAGCAACTGCGTGCGTCGTCGTCGCACGGCTACGAGGCGGTTTGCGTATTCGACGACAGCGTGCGCGTCGCCGATGCGGAGCGACATGTCGGCGGCGTGCCCGTCGTCGCCGATCTGCGCGAGCTGAAGCGCCGCGTGCGCGCAGGCGCGATCGACGAGATCTGGCTCGCGCTGCCGCTGTCGCACGAGCGGCAGATTCAGCGGATCGTGCGCGAGTTTCGGCACGATTTCGTGAACCTGCGCTTCCTGCCCGACGTGCGCGGCATCACGTTCTTCAACCGGTCGGTCACGCAGGTCGTCGGCATGCCCGCGATCAATCTCGCGACGAGCCCGCTGTCGATTCCGCAGCTGTGGCCGAAGTTCATGTTCGATCGCCTGTTCGCGCTCGCGGTGCTGATTCCGCTGTCGCCGATTCTCGCCTCGCTCGCGCTCGCGGTGAAGCTGTCTTCGCCGGGCCCCGTACTGTTCCGGCAGAAGCGCAAGGGCGTCGACGGCCGCGAGTTCGAGATCCTGAAGTTCCGCACGATGCGCGTGCATGCCGAGGAGGGAGGCGTCGTGCGCCAGGCGTCGCGCAACGATTCGCGGATCACGAAGGTCGGCGCGTTCCTGCGCCGCACGTCGCTCGACGAGCTGCCGCAGTTCTTCAACGTGCTGTTCGGCCAGATGTCGGTCGTCGGTCCGCGTCCGCACGCGATCGAGCATGACGACATCTACAAGGAGCTCGTCGACGGCTACATGTACCGCTATCGCGTGCGTCCCGGCATCACCGGCTGGGCGCAGGTGAACGGTTATCGAGGCGAGACGCGCAAGGTCGAGAAGATGGCCGCGCGCGTAAAGTTCGACCTCTTCTACATGCAGAACTGGACCTTCTGGTTCGATATCAAGATCATCCTGATCACGCTCGTCAAGGGATTCATCGGCCGCAACGCGTTCTGAGCTTGCAGCGCGTACACCGAGAGCCGAGATCGTCTTCGACGACCACGCTACCAAAGGAGAAACGACAAGATGTTGAAGCCCCTAGCATGGGCGACCGCCGCGGCGGTCGCCTTGTCGGGCTGTGCGCTGGCCCCGGGACCGGCGCTCGATTCGAGCCGCATGAACGACAACCTGAGCACACCGACGGATTCGACGGTGTACGACGTCAGGCTGATCACGCCGCAGCTCGTCTATACGCTCAAGCAGGCCGACGAGGCCGACACGCGCGTGAAGGAAGCCGGCATCGCACAGAGCCTGCCCGCCGCGCCGGCCGACTATCGCGTCGGCCCGGACGACGTGCTCGGCATCGTTGTCTGGGACCACCCCGAGCTCACGCGCGGCGCCGGGAACGGCACCGGCGCCGACACGTCGCCGCTCGCCGACATCGGCACGCTGCAGGCGTCGGGCGGTCTCGGCGGCGTGCTGCCGCAGCAGGTCAGCGCATTCGGCACGAACGGGCAGGGCGAGGTCGACTCGCCGGGCCAGCGCGTCGCCGCGAACGGCACGATCTTCTTTCCGACGCTCGGCCGCTTGCGCGTCGAAGGGATGAGCCCCGTGCAGATCTCCGCGCTGCTCGCGCGGCGCCTGAACAAGCAAATCAGGAATCCTCAGATCGACGTGCGCGTGATGCAGTACCGCAGTCAGCGCGTGCAGGTGACGGGCGACGTGAAGAACCCGGGGCAACTGTCGCTGACGGGCTCGCATCTGCGCGTCGTCGACGCGCTCAACCGCGCGGGCGGCGGCAATCCCGACGCCGATCTGCAGCGCGTGCTCGTCACGCGCGGCGATCAGGTGATGACGATCGACGTGAACCGCATTCTGAATCGCGGCGACTTGCGACAGAACATCGTGCTGCAAGCGGACGACATCGTTCACGTGCCTGACCGTACGCAGAACCGCGTGTTCGTGATGGGCGAGGTGCCGAAGCCGCAGACGGTTTACATGAACCAGGGGCAGCTGTCGCTCGCGGATGCGTTGAGCGCGGCCGGCAGCATCGATCCGACGGGGGCGAACCCGCGTCAGGTGATCGTGATTCGCCATCCGAATCCGCCGCTCGCCCAGGCGCCCGGTGTGCAGAGCGGGCTGCAGGAAGGCTTGAAGAAGGTCAACTACGCGCCCGAGCACAACAAGCCCGAAGTGTTCCGTCTCGACATGACGCAGGTGGACGCGTTGATGCTCGCGACCGAGTTCGACATGAAGCCGCTCGATGTCGTGTACGTCGGCACGGCGCCCGCCGCCCGCTTCAACCGGATGCTCGCGCAGATCTTGCCGACCGCCGAATCGTTCTATCTGATCTGGTCGGTGAGCCGCGGTCGCTGACGCACGCGAATGCGGCGCACGGCGAGATTCACGTGCCGTGCGCCGCATTGTGCGACGGAACGCACAGACCACGCGCAACGGAATGACGACACTGGAACGTGTATAGCGCGCATCCGCGAACGTCGCGGATGCGTTCGTCAACCGAGTGTCGTCACGCCGTTGCAGCCGCCATGAATCTCTCTTCCCCCTTATCCGAGCCGTCGCCGCACACGCTGCGCGATCGTCAGGACATCGATGTAACATCGATGAGCGCGTCGCAGGCGGCGGGCGCGGTGCACGACACGCCGCATCGCGCTGCATTTGCCGGCGAGCGCGCAAGCGCCACGGCCTTGCCGACGCCCGTCGCGATCAACGGCAAGTTCACGTCGCAGCGCCTGACAGGGGTGCAGCGCGTTGCGCACGAGTTCACATCGGCGCTCGCGCGTCTGTTGCCGGGCGAGCGCAATCCGACGCTCGTCGTGCCGCGCGATCACGCGAGCGACGCGCTGCCGCCTGCGGTCGCGCGACGCGTCGTGCCGCGCCTGCGTGGCGCGCTGTGGGAGCAGCTCGCGCTGCCGTTCGCGACGCGCGGGCAGACGCTCGTCAGCCTCTGCAACGTCGGGCCGCTCTTCAAGCGCAACCAGGTGGTGATGATTCACGACGTCGCCGTGTTCGACTTTCCGCAAGGCTATTCGCTCGCGTTCCGGCTCTGGTATCGCTTCGCGTTCTGGATGCTGAAACGCAACGCGCGGCACATCCTGACGGTGTCGCGCTTCTCGAAGGAGCGGATCGTCGCGCGCCTTAACGTCGCGCCGACCGACGTGTCGACGATCGTGTCCGGCGTCGATCACTTCGGACGGATCGACAGCGATCCGGCGGTGCTCGAGCGGCTCGGTCTCGCATACGACGGCTTCGTGCTGATCGTCGGCTCGATCGCGCCGGGCAAGAACCTCGCGCGCACGCTCGACGCGATCGCGAGGCTCGAACGCACGCGTCCCGAGCTCAAGTTCGTGATCGCGGGCGGCAGCAACGTCAAGATCTTCGGCACGTCGACGCTCGGCGACAACGCGAGCGCGCGCAACGTGACGTGGGCGGGCTACGTGAGCGACGGCGAGCTGAAGGCGCTCTACGAGAACGCCGGCTGTTTCGTGTTTCCTTCGCTATACGAAGGATTCGGCCTGCCGCCGCTCGAGGCGATGTATTGCGGGTGCCCGGTGATCGTGTCGCGCGAGGCGTCGCTGCCCGAGGCATGCGGCGACGCCGCGCTGTATTGCGACGCGCACGACGCGATCGACATTGCTGCGACGATCGCGCAACTGATGGGCGATGCGGAGCTGCGGCGCGAGATGCGCGACAAGGGGCGGCGGCATGCGTCGCGATTCCGCTGGGACGTCGCCGCGAAGCAATTGATCGGCGTGCTGCGCGCGCTGGATTGACGGCACTCAGAACCGGTAGCCGAGCCCGGCCTGAATCGCGTCGGTATCGCGATCGTAGCGCGTGACGATGCGATTCCACGTGATGCGCGCGAGCCAGCGATCGTGGAACCGGTAGCTCGCGGATATCGACACGATGCCCGATACGCGGCCGTCGCCTTCGCCGGGGCGGCCGCGAATGTCGCGCTCGTCGAGCGTCAGATACGCGCCCGCGCCGGCCGACAGCGCGACCTTGTCGTCGAGGAACGCGCGCGTGAGCCAGAACTGCGATGCGATTCCGTTGCGGCGGATCGACTGCTTCGAGCCTTCGTACAGATAGGTCGCCGTCCAGTCGGCGTATTTCGCGACGCCGCGCCGGTATTCGAGGCTGCCGCCGAGCGCGCTCGGCGAGCGCCGGCTGTTGAGGATCGTCTCGCCCAGCATCGCGGTGACTTCGTTCGAGGTCACGCGGCCCGTGCGGCTCGCCGCGTAGTCGCGCGGGCCGGACGTGTCGGGCGCGTCGAGCTGATAGCCGATGCCGAACATCAGCGACGTCGTGTTCGGCCCGCTGAACAGCTGAGTCCGGTTCACCTGCAGTTGCGCGAGCCAGCGGTGCGACGTGTAATACGCGGCGCGCACGCTCATCAGCATGCCCCAGCCGTGCGAATTCGAATAGCCGCGGCCTTCGGTGGCCGCGGTCGTATCGAAGTAACGGTACGGGCCCGCGCCCGCCGAGATCACGAAGCGGTTGTCGCGCAGCGGCAGCCGGCCCCAGAGCTGGACCGCCTGGCCGTCGCGATGGTGATTCGGAATGTGACCTTCGTTGTACCAGGTGAAGCCTGCGGCGGCGTAGCGGCCGAGCCCTTCCTGATAATCGAACGCCCACGCATAGCTATGACCGCCGCCGCTCGCGAGCAGGCCGCCGAACAATGCGAATTCCTGCGCATGTGCGGATGTCGCGGCGAGCGCGGACAAGCAGAGGGCGCTTCGCGACAGGAGCCGTGCGAACGGAGCGACGCGAAGCGGCGGCGATGGCGACAAATGGCAAATCGGCACGACCTTGCACATTGTTTCATTCGAGACGAGCCGATTGTCGCGTGAATTGCAAAGCATCGCCGTGTCGCGAGCGGGACGATGCTGATTTCGCTCATGGCGGCGCGCGTGCGAGCGAGTCGTTCGCCGGCAATGCGATGATTCGCGCATGCCGCGCGGAGTCGGCGCGAACGCGATCCGCCGCCGTGCAGGCGATGCTTGCGGTGCAAGCGCGCGCGTTGACGGGCGCGCAAAAAAGCGGCCCGAAGGCCGCGTCAAAACTCGCAGATATTCCTTCGGACGGAAGGAAACAAGAACTGTGTGCAAGCAGTGTAGCGAAACCCCGCATGCGGATTCAGAGGGTTTCGTGCAAATCTCTGTTTTCGGCGGATGCTTGCCGCGCGCCGCCGTCCGTGCAACGGCCGCCGAACGCCGCGCGGCGACGAGCGGCGACGAGCGAGAGGGGCCGCCACTTCGCGTCGAGCGCCGCGCGCGCAAGATCGACTACCATCGGATGTCGGGCGGGCATCGAGCTCGCCCGCGCAATACGGTCGGCGACCGCAAGGAGGGATCTCATGTTGACATTGCGCAAGATCGGAATCGGCGTGCTCGTATGTGCACTCGCGGCGGGCATCGCGCATGCGGAGACGGTGAAGTTCGTCGCGAACCTGCAGCCGTCGAGCGAAGTACCGCCGACGACGAGCAAGGGCTCGGGCTCGCTCGACGCGACCTACGATACCGCGACCCGCACGCTGCGCTGGAGCGTCACGTACCGCGATCTGACGGGGCCCGCGACCGCCGCGCACTTCCACGGCCCGGCGTCCGTCGGCCAGAACGCGGGCGTGCAGGTGCCGATTCCGAAGGACGCGCTCGCGAGTCCGATTGCGGGCGAGAAGGCGTTGACCGACGAACAGGTCGGCGACCTGATGGCGGCCAAGTGGTATTTCAATGTGCACACGAAAGCCCATCCGGGCGGCGAGATTCGCGGCCAGGTCCGGCCGGCGAACTGAGCCCGGCGATCCGGATTTAGAGGGGCCAATCGACGGACGCGCGCCGAATCGCACGTAGTATCGTCACGTTGTTTTGGTTCGGAGTACGTTCGATGAGTTGGCAAAGCAAGGTTGCGTGCTGGCTGCTGCGCCGGCAGTTTCGTCCCGAGACGCTGCGTCCCGTGATCGATCCGGCGCGTGCGCGGCGCCTGGCGACGCTGCGGATGCGCGTGCCGCGCCGTCCGCCCGCGGGCTGGCGGCTGCGCGAGCGCTATGGCCCCGGCGACGCGCCGCTGCGCGGCGAATGGCTCGAGCGCGCGGACGCCGCGCCCGGCCGCGCGCCGCAAAGCCGGATGCTGCTGTATTTCCATGGCGGCGGCTATTACTTCTGCTCACCGCAGACGCACCGTCCGCTCGTGTTCGCGCTGACGAAGCACGCGGGCGTGCGCTCGTTCTCGCTTGACTACCGGCTCGCGCCCGAGCATCCGTTCCCGGCCGCGGTCGACGACGCGCTCGCGGCGTACCGGCAACTTGTTGCGGCCGGCACGCCGGCCGAGTCGATCGTGTTCGGCGGCGATTCGGCGGGCGGCGGCCTCGCGCTCGCGACGCTCGTCGCGCTGCGCGACGCGGGCGATCCGCTGCCCGCGGGCGCCGTGCTGTTTTCGCCATGGACCGATCTCGCCGCGACGGGCGACACGCTGCGCGCGCACGACGGCCTCGATCCGATGTTCGCGGGCGCGGCGCTCGGCCGCGCGGCGCGCCTCTATCTCGGCGACACGCCGGGCACGCATCCGTACGCGTCGCCGCTCTACGCGGATTTCAAGGGGCTGCCGCCGCTCTTCATCCAGGCGGGCAGCACCGAGGTGCTGCTCGACGATTCGCGGCGCGTCGCCGACAAGGCGCGCGCGGCCGGCGTGCACGTGGAGCTCGAAATATGGCCGGAGATGCCGCACGTATGGCAGATCTACGTGCCGTTCGTGCCCGAATCGGCGCGGGCGCTCGAGCGCGCGGCCGCGTTCGTGCGGCGCACCGCGGTCGAGCGCGCGACTCAGCGCACCGCCGACGCGTCGATCGCCTGATACGCGGCCTTCACGGCCGCCTGGCCGTACTTGCGCTCGAGCCGGCGCACCGCGAAATGGCCGTGCGCGGCCTGCTGGAAGTGGTCGATGAACAGCGTGTTGACGGTCGCGCCGAGCACGGCGCCGATCGCCGGAATCGACTTCGCGGCGATCTGCTCGGTCACCTGCACCGAGAAGCGCGACGCGATCGTCTGCACGAGGCGGAAGAGGGCGGTTGAGCCGTGCGTCGCGAAACCTTTCGACGCGATCTCCGACGACGCCTTCGACACCGCCTGCGCGAGCGCGCCGCGCAGCACGAAATAGCCGATGTCGGCGTCTTCCTCTTGCTTGCCGCGCTCGGCGCGCTCGTTGCGCTTGCCGCCGTCCTTCTTGCCCGCGCCCGGCAGAGGGCCGAAGCCGCCGCCCATCCCGAGCACCGCGAGGCACTGCAACTGCGCCTCGGCGGTCGACAGATCCTCGCCCTCGCTGCGCGCGATGTCGCAGATCGAGCGGAACATCAGCGTCGTCGTGACGGGCAGCTCGACGGGCAGCGCGAACAGGCCGAACGCGCCGCCCGCCGCGCCCGTCGTCGCGACGGCCAGCTTGTGCAGCAGGTTGCTCGGCTTGTTCGGCGTCTCGCCGTCGCTTGCGACGCCGCCCGACTTGCCGAGCGTGCGCAGCGCGAGATGCAGGCACTTGCGCAGCGCGAGCTGCGTCGCATCGTTGATCTTGTCGGTCGCGAAGCCGGGCAGCTTGCCGATCATCTTCTCGACGGGCGCGCCGACGATGCTCGTCAGCTTGACCGTCAGCGACGGGCTCTCGAGCGCGAGCTTCGCGCGCCGCAGCGTGTCGAGATCCTCGGCCGACAGCGTCGGTCCGGCAACGATTGTGAGCGGTTCCATCTGACTCCTTCGCGGCGCGCGCATCGCATGGGGGCGCCGGCTAGATTACCCGATGCGTGATAGAATTTTCGATTCGTTGACGTATCAAAAGTTGCGCGAACAAAAGATGGCTGTCCATACCGCCGCCCACCATTCGAGCGGGCAAGTCCTGCCGTTTCGCGAGTCGCTGCTCGCGATGCTCGGCATTTCCTTCGTCACGATGCTCGTCGCGCTCGACCAGACCGTCGTCGGCACCGCGCTGCCGACGATCGTCGCCGAGCTGCGCGGCTTCGACCTGTACGCGTGGGTCGCGACGTCGTACCTGCTCGCGTCGGTGATCACCGTGCCGATTTTCGGCCGGCTCGGCGACTATTATGGGCGCAAGCCGTTCGTGATCGCGTCGCTCGTCGTGTTCACGGGCGCGTCGGTGCTGTGCGGGATGGCGCAGGACATGCTGTCGCTCGTGCTCGCGCGCGGGCTGCAGGGCATCGGCGGCGGGATGCTCGTCGGCACGGCGTTCGCGTGCATTCCTGACCTTTTCCCCGATTCGGTCGTGCGGCTGCGCTGGCAGGTGCTGATGAGCTCGGCGTTCGGGATCGCGAACGCGGTCGGGCCGTCGCTCGGCGGCGTGCTGACGCAGCACTACGGCTGGCGCTCGGTGTTCTACGTGAATCTGCCGGTGGGCCTGCTGTCGATCTTCTTCGTCTGGCGCTATTTGCCGCATCTGCGGCACGTCGAGCACAGCAGCAAGATGCGGCTCGACTGGCCGGGCGCACTTCTCATTGCGGTGACGCTCGGCGCGATGCAGCTCTTCGTCGAGTGGCTGCCGAAATACGGGATCGGCGGCTGGCCGACGCTCCTCCTCGTCGTCGCGCTCGCCAGCGGCGTCGCGCTGTGGCGCTGGGAAAAGCGCTGCGCGCAGCCGATTCTGCCGTTCGACATGTTCGCGAACCGCGCGCTGTCGACGCTCTTCATCCTCGCGATCCTCGCTGGCTTCGCGATGTTCTCGCTCCTCTTCTACGCGCCGCTGCTGTTCCAGGGCGGCTTCGGGATGTCGCCGCAGCAGGCGGGCGTCGTCATCACGCCGCTCGTCGTGTTCATCACGATCGGCAGCATCATGAACGGCCGCGTGATCACGCGGATCCGCAACCCGAACGCGATGCTGTACATCGGCTTTCTGCTGTTCGCGATCGCGTGCGCGGGCGTCGTCGCGTCGACGCCCGCGACGCCCGGCTGGGTGCTGATGGCGCTGATGGTGGCGGGCGGCGTCGGCCTCGGTTTCGTGCTGCCGAACCTGACCGTGTTCGCGCAGCAGACGGCGGGCCGCGAGCATCTCGGGATCGCGACCGCGCTCTTGCAGTCGCTGCGGATGGTGGGCGGGATGGTCGGCACCGCGCTGACGGGCACGCTCGTCAACCAGCTCTACGCGAGCGGCGTGCACGATGCGCTCGCGGCGGACGGCGCGCTGCGCTGGCAGGCAAGCCTCGCCGATCCGCAGGTGCTGATCGACCGCGCCGCGCAGACGCGCCTGGTGGACGAACTCGTGCGCGCCGGGCATCATGGCGCCCATTTGTTCGAGGCGGCGCGCGATTCCCTCGTCGGCGCGATCCACATCGGCATCGCGGTCGGCGCGGCCGTCGCGCTCGTCGCGGTGTGGCAGAGCCGCCGCGTGCCGCCCGTCGCGCTGCGCCGCGCGCTCGAGCCGGCCGTCGTCGCCGAGTGAGCGGGCGTTTGCTCACATCATCCAGGTCATTCAGTTACGGAGCCGAAGTCAGCGCATGGAAGAACAGGACCGCATCGCGATCTTGCAGCAGTTCGGACGCACGTATCGCGCGTTCATGGCCGCGTTCGAGGCGCACGTGGGGCAGCCGCTGCCGCGCTGGCGCATCATGGTGGCGCTCGAGCAGCACGGCGGCGCGTCGTCGCAGAAGCGGCTCGTCGAGCTGCTGCGCGTCGATCCGGGCGCGCTCACGCGCCAGTTGAAGACGCTCGAGACGCTCGGCTGGATCGACCGCGAAGCCGATTCGCGCGACAACCGCGTGACGAACGTGAAGCTGACGCCGGCCGGCCGCGCGGCGTTCGACGCATGCCTGCCGCGCCGCAACGCGTTCCTGCACGACACGATGGCGTCGCTGCCGGACGATGCGCTCAACGCGCTGTCGGGCGCGTTGACGATGCTGGAGACGCGCGTCGCCGAAGTGGGCGGCGCGGCGCAGGCAAAGGCCGCGCCGCGCTGAGCGCGACGCACGCGCGCGTCGCGTGCCGGCGCGCGCGGCGGCTCAGAGCTCGATGCGCGTGCCGAGCAGCGCGAGGAATTGCGACAGCCACGCCGGATGCGCGGGCCAAGCGGGCGCCGTGACGAACGGCGCGTCGGTGACGGCGGCGTCGACCGGAATGTCCGCGTATTCGCCGCCCGCGAGCCGCACTTCCGGCGCGCACGCCGGGTATGCGGAGATCCGCTTGCCGCGAATCACGTCGGCTGCCGCGAGCAATTGCGCGGCGTGACAGATCGCCGCAATCGGCTTCTTTGCTTCGGCGAACGCGCGCACGAGCGCGATCACTTTCGGGTCGAGACGCAGATACTCGGGCGCGCGGCCGCCCGCGATCGCGAGCGCGTCGTAGCCCGTCGCGTCGACGTCGTCGAACGTCGCGTTCAGCGTGAACTGGTGGCCGGGCTTCTCGGTGTAGGTCTGATCGCCTTCGAAATCGTGAATCGCCGTCTTCACCTTGTCGCCCGCGCGCTTGCCGGGGCATACGGCGTCGACGTGGTGGCCGACCGCGAGCAGCGCCTGGAACGGCACCATCGTCTCGTAGTCTTCGGCGAAGTCGCCGGTCAGGAACAGAATCCTCTTTGCTGCCATGGCGTTCTCCTGTTGAACAACAGCGGATGATCCAGGACGAACGGGCAGTGTACCCCGGCCCGCCGCGGCGCAGATGACGCGCGCGTGAAGCGGACGTGACGTAACGAGGCGGGGCGCGATCGGGCGTGCGGCTGCTGCGTTGGCGGGTGCGGGTGCGGGTGCGAGCGGCGGTGCTGGAAGGAGACGCCTGATTTCGGAACTCCGATGCGGCGCTCCGAAGCGATGGCTGTTCGCGGCGGCGGCGGTGCCGCACGCAGACGTCGGTCTGCGGCCGGGCGAGTGCGGGCGCGAACGGAACCGGCCCGCGCGACGCGGGCGCTCGAAGCGCACGCGACGATGCGATGCGCGAGCTTGTCGCGAAGGCAAGAGGCCGCAGCGAAGCGCGGCAGCGGCGACGCGACGCAGCGCACGCCGCGACGCTACGTCGCCCCGCAAGGGCGACAGCCGCCGCCCTTGCGCCCGCCCGAGATCCGCGTCGGCGTCAGAAGTACGTTTCGATCACTTCGGTCACGCGGTATTGCGGATCGACGACGAGCAGTTGCCGCCACTTGTCGAACGTGAGGCACGGGTGCGAGATATCGAACGACACCATGTCGCCGACCTTCAGGTCCGCGCCCGCCGGGATCTTCAGGTAAGCGTGCTGATCCATCAGCCCGGTCACTTCCCAGCCTTCGCCCGGTGCGATGTCGCGCGGCAGCCCGCCCGCGCTCGGGCGGAAGTGGCGCGCCGGCTCGGGCAGGCCCGCGTCGAACGCCGAGTCGCGCTTGCCGAGCGCGACGATCGCGCGCTCCGGCTCCGGAATCGACTGCACGTACGCCCAAAGCTGCAGCGCGGGCAACAGGCCCTCGCCCATCTTTTGCGCGATCGGGTTGCGCGCGAGGATGTCGGTCTGCGCCTTCTTGTAGATGCCGACGTCGTGCGTCAGATAGCAGCCGGGACGCAACACGACGTCGATCACGCCGGCGTCCGACGCCTGCGCGAACTCGTCGGCGACGACGTCGTACCACGCGGAGCCCGCGCCCGACAGCAGCGCCGGCGTGCGCGCGAAGCGGCCGGCCGCCGCGAGCGCGTGCACGAGCGTCACCGCGCGCCGCAGGAACGCGCGGATCTCGCCTTCCTCCTTCAGCACGCCTTCGTACAGCTCGATGCCCGCGAGCTTCAGCACGCCCGCGTGACGCTCGATCGCGGCGAGCACCGCGTCGCGCTGCGCGTCGTCGCGCACGCCGGTGCGGCCGCCCGGCACGCCGAGCTCGAGCAGCACGTTGAGCGGCTTCCTCGCCGCGCCGAAGAAGCGGCCGAGCTGCTCGACGCCGTCGACCGAATCGACAAGGCAGAAGAACTCGAAATCGGGGTCGGTCAGCAGTTCGGCGATCATCGCCATGTTGTGCCGGCCGACGAGCTGGTTCGCGAGCAGCACGCGCCGCACGCCGCCGTGATACGCGGCGCGCACCTGATGCGCGGTGGCGAGCGTGATGCCCCACGCGCCCGTCTCGAGCTGGCGGCGGAACAGTTGCGGCGCCATCGTCGTCTTGCCGTGCGGCGCGAGCTTCACGCCGTATTCGGCGACGAACGCCTGCATCCACTTCAGGTTGTGCTCGATCCGGTCCGCGTACAGCACGGCGGCGGGCAGGCTCACGTCCTCGGCGAGCAGATTCCATTCGAGGCGGGCTGCGTCCGACAGCGGCACGCTCGCGCTCGGCACGTTGCCGAGACCCTTGCCGAACGGATCGATCGTCGCTTCCTGATAGTTTGTAACTTTCATCTTATCTCGCTCCATCGTCCATATATATCGATGCGAAGTTGACTTCGCGATAGTACAGAAAGTAGCATCGCTGCGGTCATGTTATTTATTAACAAGCCGGTTCGCGCCGGCCGTCCCTGCTAGCCGTCGCCGATGACTCCGTCCACCGAGCAGCCCGCCTTCGACATCGTCGCCCGGATCGCCGAGTGCGCGCCCGAGCTGCGCGGCGCCGAACGCAAGGTTGCCGCGCTGATCCTCGGCGATCTGACCCGCGCCGCGCACGCGAGCATCAGCGCGCTCGCTGCGCAGGCGGACGTGAGCGTCGCGACCGTCACGCGCTTCGCGAAGGCGGTCGGCTGCCGCGACGTGCGCGAGCTGAAGCTGCGGCTCGCGCAGGCGGCGGCCGTCGGCCAGCGCTTTCTGAGCCCGGCCGCGGCCGATGCGCAGCGCGACGAGACGCCCGTCGCGCGCGTGTACGAGGATGTGCAGATCGCGCTCGAGCGCAACCACCGGCTGCTGCGCCAGACGTCGTTCGGCGAGCCGGCCGCCGCGCTCGCCGCCGCGAACATGATCTACGTGTACGGGCAGGGCGGCGGCTCGACCGCGCTCGCCGACGAACTGCGCTTTCGGCTCGTGCGCTTCGGCCGGCCGGTCGCGACGTATCAGGATGCGCTGCTGCAGCGGATGGTCGCGAGCACGGCGACGCCCGGCTGCGTCGTCGTCGCCTTGTCGGTGACGGGGCGCGTCCCCGAGCAGCTCGAAAGCTGCTCGCTCGCGAAGCGCTATGGCGCGACGCTCATCGCGATCACCGCGCCGGCGTCGCCGCTCGCGCAGCTCGCCGACCACCTGATTCCCGTCGTCGCGTTCGAAACCGATTTCATCTTCAAGCCGTCGACATCGCGCTATGCGATGCTGATGGCGCTCGACGTGCTCGTCACCGAAGTCGCGCTGCGGCTCGGCGACGATTGCCGCGAGCGGCTGCGCCGGATGAAGCACGCGCTCGACATGCACCGTGGCGGCGGCGACCGCCAACCGTTAGGAGACTGACATGCACTCGCATCCCGAAGCAGCCGATACGCTGATCGTCGGCGCCCAGTTGTACGACGGCACGGGCGCGCCGAGCGTCGAGCGCGACGTTGCGATCCGCGGCGACCGGATCGTCGCGATCGGCAATCTGACGAACTGGCTCGCGGACCAGGTGATCGAGGCGAACGGCCGGGCGCTCGCGCCCGGCTTCGTCGACGTGCACACGCACGACGACACGCACGTGATCGATGCGCCGCAGATGTTGCCGAAGATCTCGCAGGGCGTGACGACGGTGATCGTCGGCAACTGCGGGATCAGCGCGTCGCCTGTCGCGCTGAACGGCGATCCGCCCGATCCGATGAACCTGCTCGGCGCCCGCGCGGCGTTCCGCTATCCGACGTTCGCCGCGTACGTCGACGCGGTCGACGCGGCGAAGCCGGCCGTCAACGTCGCGGCGCTCGTCGGCCATACCGCGCTGCGCAACAACCAGATGGACCGGCTCGATCGCGCGGCGACCGACGCCGAAATCGCCGCGATGCGCGCGCAGCTCGAAGATGCGCTCGCGCACGGCGCGCTCGGCCTGAGCTCGGGGCTCGCGTACGGCTCGGCGTTCGCCGCGCCGACCGAAGAAGTGATGGCGCTCGCCGAGCCGCTCGCGAACGCGGGCGCCGTCTACACGACGCACATGCGCACCGAGTTCGACGCGATCCTCGATGCGATGGACGAGGCATATCGCGTCGGCCGGCATGCGCGCGTGCCCGTCGTGATCTCGCATCTGAAGTGCGCGGGGCCGTCGAACTGGGGACGCAGCGCCGAAGTGCTCGCGTCGCTCGAAGGCGCGCGGCGGCTCCAGCCCGTCGGCTGCGACTGCTATCCGTACAGCCGCAGCTCGTCGACGCTCGACGTGAGGCAGGCGACGGGCGACATCGACATCACGATTACGTGGTCCGATCCGCATCCGGAGATGGCGGGCAAGCTATTGAAGGCGATCGCGGCCGAATGGGGCGTCCCGGAGCAGGACGCGGCGCGCCGCCTGCAACCGGCGGGCGCCGTCTATCACAACATGTCGGAGGACGACGTGCGCCGAATCCTGTCGCATCCGGCGACGATGGTCGGCTCCGACGGCCTGCCGAACGATCCGCTGCCGCATCCGCGCCTCTGGGGCGCGTTCCCGCGCGTGCTCGGCTACTACGCGCGCGACGAGCGGCTGATTCCGCTCGAAGAGGCGGTGCGCAAGATGACGTCGCTATCCGCGCGGCGCTTCGGGCTCGCGCAGCGCGGCGAGGTGCGGGTCGGCTATCACGCGGATCTCGTGCTGTTCGACGCCGAGCGGGTGCGCGACGCCGCGACGTTCGACAAGCCGCAGCAGCCCGCGCACGGGATCGAGGCGGTGTGGGTGAACGGCGTGCTGTCGTATTGCGACGGCGAGACGACGGGCGAGCGCGCGGGCCGCTTCGTCGCGCGCGGCGAGCGCGCCGCGGCGACGGCGGACGATGCGTTCTGAGCATTCTCGATTGACGGATTTCGGCGCGCGCGGGCCGTTCGACGCGCGCACCGGCGACCGATCGTCGCGCGTCGCCTGCATCGCGCAGGCGGCGCGTGTTGGCAAACGAAACGAAGGAGTGAAACGATGAAGCGATATGGCGTGGGCGAAGCGAAGGGCACGGGCGGTCAGGTGATGCCGTTCGCGCGTGCGGTCGAGGCGGACGGGTGGCTGTACGTGTCCGGCCAGACGCCGATGGTGAACGGCGAGGTCGTCGAAGGCGGGATCGTCACGCAGTCGAAGCAGGCGATCGAGAACGTGATCGCGATCCTGAAGGAAGCGGGCTACGGCCTCGAGCACGTCGTGCGCTGCGGCGTGTGGCTCGACGACGCGCGCGACTTCGCGTCGTTCAACAAGGTCTTCATCTCGTACTTCGGCGAGCATCCGCCTGCGCGCGCATGCGTGCAGTCGAGCATGGTGATCGACTGCAAGGTCGAGGTCGATTGCATCGCGTACAAGGCGCCGGCGAAGTGACGCGCGGCGAGCGCGGCCGGTAAACGGAAAACGGGGTCCCGAGCGGGGCCCCGTTTTTCTTGGGCGAACGAACCGGTGAGCGGATCGCAGGGCACCGGTACCGGCTGCGCGGTGCCGAGCGAACCCTGCGCCGCAGGCGTCACTGCCGCGCGGTCCGCGCGTTGTCCGGCATCGGCTGATTGTAGTTCGTGCGGAACGGATTGATGTCGAGCCCGCCGCGGCGCGTGTAGCGCGCGTAGACGGCGAGCTTTACCGGCTTGCACTCGCGCAGGATGTCGATGAAGATCCGCTCGACGCACTGCTCGTGAAAGCCCGTGTGATTGCGAAACGAGATGATGTAGCGCAGGAGGCCCGCTTGATCGATCGGCGCGCCGACGTAATGGATCTGCACGCTGCCCCAGTCGGGCTGGCCCGTCACCGGGCAGTTCGACTTCAGCAGATCAGTCACGAGCGTTTCCTCGACGGGCGCTTCTTCGTGCGACGCGGTGAGGAACGACGGATCGGGCTCGTAGACGTCGGCTTCGAGATCGAGGCGGTCGAGCGACAGCCCACCGAGTTCCTCCATCCGCAGCTTGCGGAACTCGGTGGGCGTCGACAGGCGCACCGTCGCATTCGCGCCGCACGCGGCCGACACGTCGCGCTTGAGCGTGTCGCGCACCGCGTCGACCGATCCGAACGCGGTCTGCGCGAACGAACCGAGATACAGCTTGAACGATTTCGATTCGACGATGTTCGGCGATTCGGCCGGCACGTAGAACGTCGCGATCGCGACTTGCGGCTTGCCGCGCACGTTGAGCCACGACAGTTCGTACGCGTTCCAGATGTCGGTGCCGAAGAACGGCAACTGCGCACCGATGCCGATCTGTTCGCGCGCGCCCGCGCGCGGGATCGGAAACAGGAGCGACGCGTCGTAGGCGCCCGAGTAGACGGTCGTCTTGCCGAGCGGGGAGTGTTCGGGGTTCATATCGTATGTGGATTCCGGATTACGACAGGAAGAGACGATACGCGGGGTTGTCGCTTTCTTCCCAGAACGGATAGCCGAGCGCCGCGAGAAAGCGGTCGAACTCCGCGTGGTCCGCTTGCGGCACCTGCAGGCCGACGAGGATCGAGCTGTAGTCCGCGCCCTGGTTCCGGTAGTGGAACAGGCTGATGTTCCAGTCGGGCGCCATCGACGACAGGAACTTCATCAGCGCGCCCGGCCGTTCGGGGAATTCGAAGCGGAACAAGCGCTCGTCGTGCGCGAGCGGCGAGCGGCCGCCGACCATGTAGCGGATGTGCTGCTTCGACAGCTCGTCGCCGGACAGATCGACGGTCGTGAAGCCATGCGCGGCGAAGGTGCGCGAGATTTCGTCGGATTCGTCGCGCCGCTTGATCTGCACGCCGACGAAGATGTGCGCCGATTGCGCGTCGGCGATCCGGTAGTTGAACTCGGTCACGTTGCGCTCGCCGACGAGCGAGCAGAAGCGCCTGAAGCTGCCGCGCTCCTCGGGGATCGTCACCGCGAATACCGCCTCGCGCGCTT
>NZ_LOVS01000175.1:0-11837 GCF_001523835.1 Burkholderia sp. ABCPW 14
CCGCCGCCTCCTTCCGGCCATTCCACCCGCTCCAACCGATAGCCGGTCCAGCCGCCCAGTGCCTGAAGTGCCTTGCGATCGTGCAATTCTTCCTCCTGACCTCTATAGAATCAGGCGTCAGGTTACGCAATCTCCATCAAACCCTCCACGGTTTACTGCGATGAACCTTAAATTATGAGGTAGTCTTCTGCCTATGTTTAAGCCCAGTCAAAACGTAGAACCTGTCGAAGTTCTGACCCAGCCGGAGCAGCGTCGCCGGCGTTCTGTCGAAGAAAAGCTCGCGATAGTGCGCGAGACGTTCGAGCCCGGTGCCACGGTTTCCGGTGTTGCCCGTCGCCATCAGGTGAATGCCAACCAGGTCTTCGCGTGGCGCAAGCTCTATCAGGATGGAAGCCTGTCGGCAGTCAGTGCCGGCGAACAGGTGGTTCCGGCATCGGACCTGGCCGAAGCGATGAAGCAGATTCGCGAACTCCAGCGGCTGCTGGGCAAGAAAACGATGGAAGTGGAAATTCTCCGCGAAGCAGTGGAGTATGGTCGAGCAAAAAAATTGATTGCGCGCTCACCATTGCTGCCGGGGGACGACCGTTGAAGACGGTCTGTGAAGTCCTGGGTGTGTCGCGCTCGAATCTCACGGTCAAATCAAAGCGCCCCGCTGAATGGGTCGACCGGCGCAAGACGTCCGTTCTGGATGACATGCCGCTCGTCATCGAACTTCGCGAATTGGTCGCCGACCTGCCCACGTATGGCTACCGGCGGGCATGGGCGCTGCTGAGGCGAAGCCGGGACGCGCTGGGCCAACCGCGTGTCAATGCAAAACGAGTGTATCGCGTCATGCGTCGCCACGGCCTGCTGCTCGAACGCCGACCTCGTCATGCCCCATCTACGCGCCGGCACGATGGCAAGGTCGCGGTGGACAGGAGCAACGTCCGTTGGTGTTCGGATGGTTTCGAATTCCGCTGCGACGATGGCGCCCCCTTGCGCGTCATCTTTGCACTGGACTGCTGCGACCGGGAAGCCATGAGCTGGGCCGCGACCACTGGCGGTTACACCGGCGACATGGTGCGCGACGTGATGCTTCAGGCGGTCGAAAACCGTTTCGCCGGTGCGTTGAAGGCTGACAGCGAAATCGAGTGGCTAAGCGACAACGGTTCCTGCTACATTGCCGACGAGACGCTGACGTTCTCGCGGAAAATCGGCCTGAGGCCGGTCACGACACCCGTCAGAAGTCCGCAGAGCAACGGAATGGCCGAGAGCTTCGTCAAGACGATGAAACGTGATTACGTTTCGTGGATGCCCAAGCCCGACGCCAGAACGGCGCTGCAGAATCTGGCCATTGCGTTCGGCCACTACAACGAGTCGCATCCGCACAGTGCCCTGAAATACCGCTCGCCACGCGAGTTTCGCCAGCAAGCAAATTCTCCAACCTAAGCGTGACCGCGTGTCCGGTCATGCAGGGGCAAGTCCAGCCGTGAAGATCCATATCATCTTGCACTATGAGCAGGCTCATGTCGAAGGCCGGTGCCTCACGACGCGGAAGGGAGGCGTCCATACCATTTCTCTCAAGAGTTGGACCCTCGTCAAAATCCGGCGCGGTTCATGCGCCTTGAACTCCTTACTATGCCGCCGACGTCGCGTCGGTTGCACAACCTCCGGCATCGCCTCGTTCTCAACCTCACACCGGCCGACACTGCCGGCAGTACCGGTACGAAGTCGGTGCTGGAGGCCGTGAGAAGACGCTGGCGTCCGGCGTGCAAGCACCTATTTGCCGACGGCGCGTATGGCCGCACAGCACTGATGGATCAGGCGGCAACCCCGGATTTCGTGGTTGAGATGGTATACCGCCACGAACAGCAGGTGGGCTTTGCCGTGCTGCCACGTCGTTGGGGGGAGCGAACCTTCGGCTGGATGGTTCGCTGACGTCGTCTGGTGCGCGACTACGAGCAGCGTATCGACGTGTCCGAGGCTATGACTCATATCGCCAAGGACAGCTCGTTGTTACGTCGAATCGAACATCAATGAATTTTCAAACGGGTTCATATCCAACATTAAACAGTCACCATCCCTTTCCGAGAGCCGGAGCTGTAATCAACGTTTCTACCATCCAGCCGAAAATGCCTTTTGCACTTGAGCTGGCGCTGTGACGTGGTTGGCAATCAATAACTGAGCAAGAATGCGCGCCTTTTGTGGGTTCAAATCAAACGCTACAACAAATCCGCTTTTGTCATCGTTAATTTCGACATTCCGATTGACGAATCCAGATCCGACGCGCGCGGAGCGAATAACCAAAATTCCTTTATGAACAGCTCTTTCAAGTGCGGCCAACGCTTCTTTTGATGCGTTGCCATCACCAACGCCAGCGAGAACAATACCTTTTGCATCCTTACTTGCAGCATCGATCTGTTCGGCATCCATATTGCTATGTGCGTAAATGATTTCGACGCGAGGTAATTTATCGCCTGCCGGCAGTTCATATTTTGTCGAAAATATAGTGTTCTGATCGCCTATAAACCTAACGCTGGCATGGTCAACATAGCCAATAGGTCCCGCATTCGGTGAACGGAATGTTTCAACGCTTGTTGTATTGGATTTAGTAGTCCAACGTGCGGCTTGAATCGTTTCGTTGAGCACCACCATCACGCCACGCCCTAAAGCTTGAGGGCTGGCCGCAACTTTCACCGCATCGTATAAATTGTTGGGCCCGTCCGCGCTTGTCGCTGTCGACGGGCGCATGGCACCCACCAATACGACAGGTCTATCGGTAGCCAGCACATTATCCAGAAAAAAAGCCGTTTCTTCGAGTGTGTCGGTGCCATGCGTTACAACAACCGCGTCCGCTTCATGCTGATCAAAAATCTGCTGAATTCGACGGGCAAGCTTGAACCAGACTTTATCGTTCATATCCTGCGATCCGATAGACGCGACCTGCTCGGCACTCAGGTTTGCCAGCTTGTCGATGCCCGGAACAGCCTGAATCAACTGCTGAGCATTCACACCGCCGGCGTTGTAGGCATTTGCGCCTCGCGGATCAGCCTGGCCTGCGATGGTTCCACCTGTTGCGAGCACAATGACACGCGGCAAACCCGCTGACGATCGCGAAACCGTGCTCTCGGCTCCAGTGGATGCTGGTTCTGCGGCCTGTAGACGAGCACCATATAGGAATACCATCGCCAGAATGACTGTCGTACCCAACAGGTACACCATCCCGTAATGCTTGAGCTGCCGTTGTGCAGATATAGCATTTTTCATGATCTCTATTCCTCTTCATCGATATAAATAGGAAAGCAATTTACAGAATAAATGCAGCTGATTTTGCTTACATAGTCGAGCCTGAACAATTCTCTGTGCATTGGGTCCGTTCTCATTCAATTGAGATCGTAGCAAAGGAACGTTTAACCCGATCGAATAGAACGAAAACGCAAAAAAGCCACAACTTCCTGAGGATCATCCGCAAGTTGTGACCGGTGCCGCACAGCACCGCCTGAATCACGCCACCGAGCGCACCTTTGAGCCAGTTCCGATCAAGTTGTCCGTCCGCCTTCATGTTACCGATGGCGGGCTCGATCGCGCTTCGCTTTCGGATCAGGCCGAAAAGCCTTGCCCCATAAGACTTCAAGAAATGTTTAGGTTCGACTACATAAGCTCTCCCAAGTTGAGCGTGAGACGATCGGGCGATCGTGTTAGCTTACCCGGCACGGCACACGCTACCTCAGTGTTACTTCACATTGCTCTTGTCTAACTTCCGGCCCGTCGCGGCGTTGAAGCGATCGACGTATTCCTCGATCAGCTTGCGCATAGCGCGGCCGATCTTCCGGTAATCGGATTCGTTTAAGTTGGCGAGCGACGCACGCCCCGATGGATGCTTCGTACCGAAGCCGCGCCCCGGCAGCAGCACGACCCGCGCTTCGCGCGCGAGACGGAACAGTAGTTCAGAAGGTTCGATGTTCTTGAACAGCCACTCGACGAACTCGCGTCCGAACATTCGCTCGCCGAAAAACTCGATGTCGAGGATCGTGTAATAGTCGACCTGATTCGGATCGCCGTCCTCGAACGAAATGCCGATTTCTTCGTACAGCGCCTGCTTGCGGCTGCGGATTAGACGCTTCAGCGCGTTCTTGTACGCATCGGGCGTATCCATCAACGAGAATAGCGAGAACAGCACCATCTGCACCTGTTGTGGCGTTGACAGGCCTGCCGTGTGGTTCAGCGCGACGGTACGACTGTCGGCCACCAGCCGGTCGATGAACTTCAACTGGTCCGGTTCTGTCGTGATCGATTCGTAGCGTGCATGCAGCACCTTCTTCACGTCCTTTGGCAATTTGGCAAGCAACTGGTCGAGTACGTTGTCGCGGTGAGTAGCGATCGTGCCAAGCCGCCAGCCGGTTGCGCCGAAATACTTCGAATACGAATACACGAGGATCGTGTTTTTTGGCGCGAGCGCGAACAGAGATACGAAATCGTCAGCAAAAGTGCCGTACACGTCGTCGGTTAGAAGGATTAGGTCGGGCCGTTCCTTGACGATGTCCGCGATGTATTCGAGACTCTCATCATTGAGCTTCACCGACGGGGGATTGCTCGGGTTCACGAGGAAAAACGCCTTCACCTTCGGATCTCGAAGTTTGTCGAGTTCCTGCTTCGAATACTGCCAGCCGCTTTCAATGTCGGCGTTCAGATTGACGACTTTCAGCTGGTAATCGTTCAGGCTTGGAATCTCGATGTACGGCGTGAAGATCGGCATACCGAGAGCAATTGTGTCGCCGGATTTGATCAGGAAATTCTGACGCAACGTGTTGAAGATGTAAGTCATCGCAGCAGTACCGCCTTCCACCGCGAAGATGTCAAATTCGCCGACGAACGGATACTTACCGATCATCTCGCGGCGCAGATATTGCCCCACGATGATCTCGGATAGCTTCAGCATACGGTCCGGTACCGGGTAGTTCGACGCGAGAATGCCTTCGCACATTTCGTATAGGAAATCGCCAGCCGACAGCCCGAGCTGGTCGCGCACATACGAGACGGCTCCGCGCAGGAAGTCGATGCCTGGCACGCCGCCGTTCTCGCGCACGAATAAGTCGAAACGCTCGGTTAGCCCATCGCGCCTCGGAAAGCCACCGACACCTTCTGGCATATATGCAAACGAACGTTCCGCTTCGCGCATCGCGAACAGGCCGAGCTGCCAGAAACCATGGCGCGGGATCGTCGCGAGGAAGTTCGGGTTACCACGGCCTGCGTTGAGCATCGACACGTTTGCGGGACGCTCGACCGCGCCGCCACCGGCTTCCTTGATGAGTTCGTCCTTCAGCTCGAACGGGCTGAGGGCGGCTAGCTGTTCGTTACCACTACCGCCATTGTCATTTGCCATGATGCATTCTCCAGTGAGGGCGAAGTGCGCCGGCGTAGCGCGCCGTCCTGCGATTGCGCCAGCGCGAGAAAAAAGTAGCAGCCAAGTGTTACCGATACATCAAACGAGCCCTACGACGAGCGGCCCGAGCAGCGTTAGCAGCACATTGGCAATCGCGTAGGTAATCGCAAACGGCACGGTCGGGACTGCGCTTTCGGCCTTGTCAAGCACGCCACCGAACGCGGGATTGGCACTGCGTGAACCGGATAGCGCACCGGCCAGAATCGCAGCATTTTTATAACGCAGCACATAGCGGCCGAAGAGCATTGTCAGTAGCAGGGGGAAAAGCGTTACGAACACACCGAGCAGGAAAATCGTCATGCCGCTTTGTTTAACCGTCACGACTGCCCGCAAACCAGAATTGAGACCGACTATCGCGACGAACGCAGCAAGCCCAAAATCCTTCAGCAATTGAGATGCCGCTGACGGCATCACACCATACATTGGATGCTTTCCGCGCATCCAACCGAACAGCAGCCCTGCCAATAGGCAACCACCGCCCGCCCCGAGCGTGAGCGGAATGCCCGCAAGTTTGATGACGACCAGTCCGATCATCAAGCCAAGCACGAGACCCACGCCCATATAAATGAAATCGGTCTTGTTGGAGTACGGCAATTCGTAGCCGGCTGCCTCCACCGCGCGCTTCGTGTCCTTCGGCGTGCCATAGAATGTAATCACGTCACCGTGTTCGACTCGCGTTTCCGGCAAGACCGGCAGCGGCTGACCGGCACGCGTTACACTCTCGATGTAAACGCCACGGCGCAGATCCCGGTCGATGTTCGCCCGCGCCGCGGCGATCGTCGTGCGATTCATGCCCTTGCGAGTGAAAACCGCCTGACGGGACTGCATCACGACGCTGATACCGTCTGTGTCAGCGACTTCCGCGCCGATCAGCGGTGCCGCGTCGACCATTCCCTCGCGACGACCGACGATGAGCACCACGTCGTCTTTTTCAAGTACAGTGCCCGGTCGCGGTTCTACCGTCTTGCCATTCCGGCGGATGCGTTCGATGGTGATCAGATCGTTCTGGCTCACTTCGATATCCGAAATCGTCCGGCCTGCGGCATGACTCACGCGATATGCGCGCCCGACCAGCTCCGGCAGCGCCAATAGTTGCCCTGATCCAGTCGGAGCGACGTCGCCGGCCAGTTCCTTTTCTGCTTCGATCGATGCTTCGCGCAGTTCTTGGCCCATGAACTTCGGCAGGATGTTCACGCACACGACAATCGCCCCCAATGAGCCGAACACATAGGTAACTGCATATGCGATCGCCACGTCGGCCTGTAGTGCCCTCACCTGATCGGCTGGCAACCCGAGGCGGGCGATCGCGTCGCCTGCGGTGCCGATGATCGCCGATTGCGTGAGTGCACCACCTGCAAGGCCAGCCGCAAGCCCCTTGTTCAGGTGAAAGAGCTTCGCGCACACTACGACTGTAAAGAGTGCCGAGACGGCAAGAAATGACGCCATCGCAATTTCGCGCAGCGTCTTGCGGTTCAGTGAGTTGAAGAAGCCGGGACCCGAGTCGTAGCCAACCGCGTAGATGAAGACGGCAAACATCACGGCCTTCACGCCGTTGTCGATCGACACGCCTACCTGACTAATGACGACCGCTGCCAACAACGAACCACCTACGCCACCCAACTGGAACTTGCCAAAGTTGATTTGGCCAATGAAGTATCCGACAGCCAGCGAGAGAAATAGCGCGACCTCGGGCGATTTGTGAAAGATATTATGTAACCAGTCCATCGTGTCCTCGCTTTGAAAGGATAGCCTTTGGCACTTCAATTGCGCGCACGTTGTGGTAATCACGTGCCGCGGTACTGACTACGCGATAGGTTCAGGGTCCACTCGCATGCTTGCATCGCTCATCCGGACTTCCCGACCAGCCCGACGACGAGAGGCCCCATCAACGGCAACAGGATGTTTGACAACGCATAGGTGACGGTGTAGCCGATAACCGGCGTCGAATTGCCGGCCGCGCCGATGAGCGCACTGATCGCCGGCGTGCTGCACTGCTGACCGGCGATAGCGCCGAGTAGCATCGGCGTTTCGAGTTTGAGAAACTTGCGGCCGATCCACAGTGACAGCAGCCCGGGCACGAGCACCATCAGGATTCCTGCGAGCGGCAGCGCGAAGCCATACTCGCGCACGAGCTTGATTGCGTCCGGTCCGGCCGAAAGGCCGACGGCAGCAATGAAAGTAGCGAGTCCGAAATCCTTCAGGACTTGCGCGGCGGCGGATGGCAGCGAACCGACTCGCGGATACCGAGATCGAATCCAACCGAACAACAAACCAGACAGCAGGCAACCGCCACCGGTGCCCAACACAATCGACACGCCGCCTATCCTGCCGCCCAGATGGCCGATCGCCATCCCCGCGAGTACGCCAAGGCTGAGATAGACGAAGTCCGTCTTCTGGGTCGCTTCGAGCACGTAGCCGAGCTGGCGCACGCAGCGCAAGAGATCTGCCTTCTTGCCGACCAACGACAGTACGTCGCCATGCTTCAGCTCCGTGCGGGGCAGCGCGGGGACTACTGTCTCGAGACGCGTGATGGCTGCGATGAATACACCTCGCCCCTCTTCAGGCGCCGCCCGCTCACGTAACTGCGCGACAGTCAGCCCGTGCACCTCACGGCGCGTCAGTACCACGTCGACGGATTCGACAATGACCGCGCCGAAGCCGACGCCGGTTACTTCTTCGCCAATACACGGTGCGGCCGTAACAAGCTCTTCACGTCGTCCGACAACCAACACGAGGTCGTCAATAGCAAGTGTCAGCCGCGGCTCAATCGGCAACTCCACGTCGCCACGCTCGACTCGCTCGATGGTGAAATTGTTGCCGTACAGCTGTTCTAGCGCAGCGATTGCCATGCCCGCCGCCGCCTCGACCCGAAACACGCGGCCGACTAGCGACGGTGCTGCCGTGCGCTGGCCATCGTCGAATGCGCCGTCCCCCCCCAGTTTGCGCCACAGACGTTCTGCTTCGTCACGTAGGCTGACTCGCAGCAGCAGAGGCGCGAATTGATTGGTGAATAGCACAATCGAGACCATACCGAACAGATAACTGACACTGTAAGCGGTCACGATGTTGGCCTGCAGCCGCGCCGTCTCAGCGTCCACGAAGCCTAGCTTCGCAACCGCCTCCGAAGCCGTGCCGATCACGGCGGATTCCGTGGCCGCACCAGCAAGCAGCCCGGCGGCGGTACCCGCGTCGAGGCGCAGCGCGACGACCGCGATCATCACAACCACCAGTACTGAGACGACTTCGACGATCGACAGCAGGCCGTAGCGCCAGCCGTGACCCATATTGGCGAAGAATTGCGGGCCACCGGTAAAGCCCAACGCAAAGATAAACAGCGCAAAAGCGATATTTTTCAAATCCGGCGCCAGTCGCGCCCCGCTCTGACCAAGCATCAATGCGACGATCAGCGTGCCGCATATGCCGCCAAGCTGAACAGGTCCAATTCGAAACGATCCAATGAAATATCCGATTCCAAGGCTTGCGAATAGTGCGATTTCCGGCTGAGTCATGAGCAATTTGCCAATCATTTTCCGGTTTACCTATTCTGAGTCGACTTCAAATTTAAATTTGAAATTCTGATAAAACGTTATCCGCTAGCATCGAATATGACACACGACTTTCATCTCCATAACTTAATGGCGAAATTTTATTCTGGACTTATTGCCGATCTAGGATAGACGAATTCGGACATCTTGCGACGTGGTCCATAATTTGTATTCCTAACTTTCAGTGTCTTGAACGGTAGTCATCGATTCCTCGTAAATTTGGCAAACAATGAGCAAAACCGCCGTCAGAATTGCTCAGCAGCTTATCTTACAGTTCGAAAGATAATATGAAACAACAAGCCGAGATCCGACATACCAATACACTTGCAACTATTTCTTGGGTGCCACCGAGATGACGATTACTGCTGGCATATGGTTGCCATTCTTCGCTCCACACAGTTCAGCGTGGAACACGCCTGACGTCCCGGGATAAATAGCAAGCGTCGTGCCACCAATCAAACTGAATCCATGTCGCTGTTTTTGATCACAAATCCCCGATACCACGGCAGATTGCGTTCGTTTTTCAGAATGGGGGCGACATGAATCGTCCGAAAATCCGGACGAAAGTTAGAGCTGGTTGGGATGTTCAACCTCATCTTGACGATTCAGGCTACTTGTTTCGTCTGCGCTGCCAAGCCATTTCATCCTATCTGACGTCAATGTGCCATGCAGGTGGCTCGCTCCTTGCTTTTCATGTGCCAACTGCTGTGGGCAGCCCCCTCTCAATGAGGAGTTGGAAGGCGTTGTCGCATAAATCGGCCTCCCGCCGCTCCGGGGGCTGATGTATACACGCAGCAGCCCGAGCGGCGTTACCGGAGACAATTCGGACTCCCGTGTATATTCTCGATTTTTTCTGAGACGATACGCAAGGGCACACGTAGGACACGGCAGCCCAAGGGGAGCTACCGCGCGCGGAACTGGTCGGCCTACAACGCCGGCCTGATCATTCGAGGCAACGTGACGATGTGGATCGAGCAAAGCGAACTGATCAAGGCACCCGAGCGTGTGCCGCAACAGCGGGGTCGACCCGCGTGAATGCCGATTCGGTCATCCAAACTCTGCTCGGGCTCAAGCAGATGTTTCGCCTGCCGCTGCGAGCGCTTCAGGGTTTCGCACAAAGCCAGCGGAACCTGGCCTTCGCTGATCTGCCGGTACCGAACTACACGACGCTGTGCTGTCGCGCGCAAACGTTGCAGGCGCAATTGCCGATCATCCGCAACCACGCGTCGCTGCACTTTGTGGTCGACCGCACGGGCGCGAAGCTCTACGGCGCAGACGAACGTAAGGTTCGTCAGCACAGCTACTCGAAGCGCCGAACCTGGCACAATGTACATTTGGCGCTCGACGCAAGCACCGGTCAGCTCCGAGCGGCGCTGATGACGCATCAGGACGTCGCCGACAACGAAGTGCTGCCTGAACTGCTCGATCAGATCCCTGCCGAAGAACCCATCTGCACCATCAGTGCAGATGGCGCCTACGATGCTCACGCGTGCCACGCCGCGATTGCGCCGCGCGGCGCGGTGCCCTCGATCCCCAGCGAGACGGCACGGTCCATTGGTCACAGCACACGCCCGGCGGGGCGGAGCGCAATGAGGCAGTCGATGCCATCGCACAGAATGTGCCGGCTCGAACGGAAGAAGCGCAGTGGCTATCCTTCGCGAAGGCCCGTATGCCTATCGCGCCCTCGGCATCGCGAATGCATGCGGCACGAAGCTCTATTCGCTGTCGTGCGATGTGCTCGATCCCCGCCTTTACGAACGGCCGATGGGCACCAGCCGCCGGGAGCTTATCTTCACATACGGCGGCGGTATGCTGGGCGGCAAAACTATCAAGTCCGTGTTCACTGGCGGGCAGTCGAACACGCTTTTGACGGCGGCAGACCTCGATGTGTCGTTGGATTTTGTCTCCGTACGCTCCCGCGCGCTCGCACCTTGGAACCACCGCGATAATCGTCATCAGCGATGGGCACGAGTATCGTGCCGCGAAGTCACGCGCTACGTCGAATTCTTCGCTGCCGAGTCTTGCGGGCAATGTTTGTCTTGTAAATGCGGAACGTTCCAGATGGCGCGCCTGTTGCACCGAATCGGCAAGTCGGCACAACGTCGCGCCAGTCAGGAATCTATGCGTAGTGCTACCGAGTTCCGGCCGTTGTGCCCTCATCGACTTCGCGGTAATCGTCGTGGAGAGTTCTATACGCGCGTTCCCGCGCGAATACGGTACGTGACGTACTGCTACCGGGTGAAACACTGGTTGCCGTCGACGGCAATGACGATCACAACGACGAATTGGAAGTGATCCAGTGTCAGCAGCACACGCAGGTTGAAGGTTTAGACGTACAGCTAGACGGCGCGCTCGTGAGACGGCCAACAATGGCCGCTTCCGTTTTTTATTCTGAGCTAGCTGAAATGTCCGTGCCGGATTTCTCCACCCGAAAGGAGATGTTCATGCAGTTCGACTACAGATCATTCCACATCAATTGCACGCCTCGCTCAGTTGACGGCCAATTCATCGCACGAGCTGTTGTTTCGCGAGATCGAGAAGTCGGCGAACGGCGCGGAAGCGTTCACCAGTCGGGCGACCTCGGTGTGTTTCCGCTGAAAGACGACGCCATTATCTATGCCCGAGCATGGGCAATTCAGTGGTGTGATGAAAACTTGGCGTAGCGTCTGGACTCGCCCGTTCACGACCGAACACGCGGTCACACTTAGTACTACAGCTGTAGATGTTCAGCACCTTGAACCGCCCCGGGAATCGTGGAGGCTGGTTGGTTTAAGTTAATGCGGTTTCAGCGGCAGCGGTTTTCAGTTGCCGATAGTAGTTTGCCTCAGCTTCAGCGGGCGGGATATAGCCGAGTGGTTCCATCAGTCGGT